>DATFQK010000257.1:0-3856 GCA_035264345.1 Gemmatimonadales bacterium
GCGATCCGGCCGCCTACCGCCTGGACTTGAAGCCATAGCGGGACTCGCTTGACTTGGGCAGGACCCCGTCCGACCTTGCATTCATGAGTGAGCGTCGCGCCTTCTTCCGTTCCTGCGTCCTGGCCCTGAGCGGCCTGCTGACCTCGCGCACCGAACGGCTCCTGGCCGCAACCGGGCTCGATCTCGGACCCGAAGACCCCGAAGTACCCAATCAGGAAGTCGCTCGTATCCTGAAGCAGTTATTCGGGCAGCGTCCCATTCGCCGGGGACACGTGCAGTTGGACATGCCTGTCGTGGCCGAGGATGGCCGGGTCGTTCCGGTCATCATCGAAAGCGACCTGCCGATGAGCGATGATCGGTACGTGAAGGGCATCCATCTCATCGTGGATCACAACCCCGACCCGCATCTCGCCGCGTTTCACCTGTCACCGGCCATTGGTTCGGTGTCTATCTCCACCCGCATCAAAATGAAGCGCACCACCTGGGTGCGTGCCATCGTGGAGACCAGTAACGGTGAGGTTTGGGCCGGGTATACCCGGGTGCTCGTCACTCTCAACGGATGTGGATGATGATCAATGATATCGGCGAAGCCAGGATCCGGGTTCCCGATCAGATCAGACGGGGCGATCTGATCACCGTGAATGCGATCGTTTCCCATCCGATGGACACGGGGTTCTTCCGAACCGCCGAGGGCGATCCAATTCCAGCGTACTTCATCAAGGACGTGGTGGTCACCTACGGCAACCAGGAAGTCGCCCGGTTCGAATGGACCTCCGGAATCAGCCGAGACCCCGTGGTGAGCTTTACCCTGAAGGCGGACAAAGAGGCACCACTTACCATGGTCTGGTCCGATAACAAAGGGGCCTCCTTTAAACAGTCGGTCAACATCAGCTTCATCTCCGCCTGACCCTTCCACTCACTCCAATTCTCCTGCTCGCCGGACTCCTGATTGTACCGCGAGTCTCCTCCGCGCCGCCGCACCCGACCGTTCGCCGCCTTGCTCCCGGCGTGTACGCAGCCATCGGCGATACCGGCCGGGGTTCTGAGGGAAGACCCAACGCCGGCTTCCTGGTCACCAGTGAAGGCGTTGTGGTCATCGACGCACTGGCGAGTCCTCAACAGGGGCAGCAGCTGGTGGACGCGATCCGGCGAGTCACGCCGGCACCCATCACCTGGCTGGTCCTGACCCACCACCATCCGGACCATCATTTTGGGGGCGTTGTCTTCCGCCGGCTCGGCGCCAAAGTCATCGCGCATCCCGATCGGCGGGTTCTCGCATCCGAAGCGGGCGAGGACGCGCTGATCGCAGATTGGGTGCGGGTGGTGGGCCTCGACGCCATGCGAGGATTCGAGTTCGCCGATACGCCCGACCGTCCAGTCACCGCTGTGGATACGCTCCAATTGGGAGAACGCACTCTCATCATCAGCCATCCCGGCGCCGCCCACAGCGCCGGAGATCTCATGGTGTGGCTTCCTCGGGATCGGATACTTTTTGCCGGAGATCTGCTGATCGAAGACGGAGTGACGATGGTGGTAGACGGAAATTCCGGTGAGCTGCTCAAGGCGCTGGCGGCGATCGACAGCCTCCACCCGCGCGTGGTCGTGCCCGGACACGGAGCCATTCCGCGGCAGCCGTCCGAGCTTGTGGCCAAGACCAGAAAGTACATTATGGGGCTTCGCGCCGAGATGCGCGCGGCGGTGGAGCATGGAGTTCCAATGGGGCGAGCACTTCAAAGCCTTCCCCCGGCCGACCAGACCCGCCCGGTCTCGCTGAACTCCCGGCGCCGCCGCAATGCGCTTCGGGTGTACCTGGAAGAAGAGCGAGCCTATATGGGACTGGATTCAGTGCCATGAGCGGCCTTCCGGTCCTGCTGCTGTTCTCGACCCTGTTCACAGCTACGCTCCCGCCCCGGCTGGTCTCTACCGAAGAGCTGGCGGCCTGGCTGAAGAAAGGGCCGGTGAACATCGTCGACGTTCGAACCGACGGGTTCATTTACCTGAAAGACCATCTCCCGGGCGCGGTCTATCTCAATCCCGAGAGTCTGCGGGCCAGTGACGGCGGGATTCCTCTGCAGCTGCTGAGCGCGCGATCCTACAGCGAGCTCTTTTCCCGTCTGGGTCTGAGCTTCGACCGGCCGGTAGTGATTTATAGCGCCGGAGAAACCCGGAACATCGACGCCACCTTCGTGGCCTGGCTGCTGGCAGGATTTGGGCATCCTCGGGTGTATCTGCTCAACGGCGGGTACTTCAAGTGGCAGCTGGAACAACGGCCTCTTGCCCGAGAGTACCCGAGAATACACCCGGTAGACTTTCCTCTCGGCACCTTTCGTCCGGAGCGTGCCTCACTCGACGAGGTGCAGCGGGCTATTACCGACCGCAGCGCGACGCTGGTTGATGCGCGGCCGCCGGATCAATATGCCGGACAGGCCGGAGCCCAGATGCGCCGAGGCCACATTCCAGGAGCCATCAATCATTACTGGCAGGACGATCTGACGCAGGTGGGGTTTGGGCACGTCTGGAAGTCGCTAGTTGAGCTGAAGGCTGCCTACCTCAAACAGGGCATCACCCCCGACCGCAACATCATCGTGTACTGCAACAGCACCACCGAAGCCAGCCACGTCCATTTCACTCTGCGGAACCTGCTGAGCTATCAGCGGGTCCGCATTTATGTCGGATCGTGGACCGAGTGGGCCGAGCGGGCCGACCTGCCGGTTGAGGTGGGGCAGCGGGGACGTCTGGAAGCGGGGAAGTAGCTGCTGCGGCCTTCCCGCCTCCCTGCTTCCCCGCTTACCTGCTGGCTATTCCACTCCTGAGCTGGCCCGGGCGCCAGATCCGTCCGCTCTTCATGATCCACTCCACCGAATCCAGATTGTCGATGTCGGTCAAGGGATTTTTGCTGAGGAGTACCAGATCGGCATAATGCCCGGGCTCGATGGTGCCGAGCCGCTGAGCGGCTTCACCGCCGATAGCACGGGCCGCGTCGCGGGTGGCCGCAAGCAGGGCCGCGGAGGGCGTCAGGGATATGGAATCCACCAACAGGCGCAGCTCTCCGAACAACGACGCCCGCTCGTTGGATGGGCCGTAAGCTACGTGATCGCTGCCCGCGCTGATCCGGACCCCGCGGCGCACTGCTTCGCGAGTGACCTCCATTCCGAAGCCGAAGGCCGCCCGGACGTATTCTTCCTGCTCTGAAGGGATGTGCCGGCGCTTAGCGTTGAAGTACGCCACACTGTGCTTGGTGGCGTCCAGAGTAGGCTCGAAGAAGGTGCCCAGCCGGGCCATGGAGTCGAGCGCATCGGTGATCCGCGGATCGTGAGCCGCGCCCACGGTGGCGACTTCCGCCGTAGCTACCTGGAGAATCCCGTCGCTGACCAGAGTATCCCGCTCTTCGGCGGTAAACAGCTCGCCGGCAAAGCCGGCCGCGTGCACCACTCCGTCCTGCCCGGCGAGCGCCTGCTCCAGAGCGCTGGCCGGTTGCACCCAGGCGTGTCCCCATACCGGCATGCCGGCACGGTGGGCCGCGGCCACCAGCTTGGTGACCGATTCGCGGTCCAGCTGGGCGTACAGCTTGAGTCCCATGGCTCCGGCTTCACGGGCCATCGCAACGATAGAATCCGGATCGTCGGTGCGATTGTACATGATCGGCGTCCACCCCAATGACTGCATCGTCATGGCGGGTGGCTGCCGAAAGACGACGCCCCGGGCGGTTCGCGTACCCTGGAACCCATTGAAGAAGAACCGCCGCCCGGCCACCAGCTGCATGGCATAGACCCGGGGCGTGGCCTCCAAGATCCGCACCCGAGCCAGCAGCTCGGCCGGATTGGTGCCCATGTCTCGGACGGAGGTGACGCCTTGG
>DATFQK010000258.1:0-4068 GCA_035264345.1 Gemmatimonadales bacterium
CGATATCCTGTGCGTTCGGTGCGCCGAAGCTTCTCACCGAAGCCCGTGGTAAATCGTTCGGCCGAGCGGGGGTCGTCCCACACCACGTACAAGATCAGCGCCGGACCCTCCGGTGTGCGTAGCACCCCATAGCGGTCCCCACCCCACCCCCGGGAAGCCGCCTTCCTTGGTTGGGTTGCGCCCGAGAGCTGGGCTGCGAGTATGGAGACCTCACTCTCGCCCAACACATCCTCGTACAACATTCCCGAACCAGGAGGGAACCGGAGCTCGACCGGCTGGTCGCCGCGGGCGTAGTGCTCCGGGAACAGAACCTGCTCGGTGGAGGAGGGCATTCTCGGCCCATAAGGCACTGTGTCCTTGAACTGCGATTCCTCCCACCAATGCATGAACTCCGCCCCGGCCAGATAGGGAAAGACGAGTGCCTCCCGCACGATCAGCGGCGCCCGGGCGAACACCGGCATGGATGCCTGCCCCGTCCGGATCTGTCCGGCGTACTCGCTCCAGAAATCCGGATCCCTGGTCGGGTCCATCTTGGGGGGAAATAACGCCTTCATCCCGCTCAGCGTCGCCTGGCCCTCCAACACCGACTGCGCTGCCGCCAACCGGTCGTTGTTGGACTTGTCATGCAGAATGGAGTCGAGCGGGAGGCGCTCCCCCTGCAGCGCGTGCACCATCTCGTGGGCCACCACCACCCGCAGCTGAGCGGGGTCGGCTCCCTCGACACCGAACAGGGTAGCCGAATCCGGATCGTAGTACCCGGCCACCTGCTCGCTGTACAGCTCCAGCAGCAGAGATCTGAGGTCGAGCGTATCAGGCAGGAGCCCGAGGAGTCGGTATGCGGTCTCCAAGCCCTCGAGCTTTGCGGGGGGCAACTCGTCGGCCAGCTTCCGAAGCAGGTACTGCCGCACCTGTTCCCGGGTTCGCAGGGCAGACCTGGGCGGTGACTTGAACTTGAGCCCCGTGGCGAGCTCCACCCGGCCGCGAAGGCTGTCAACCAAACGGCTCAGCGTATCGGGGCCGACTGGCCTGGGGCGCTCGCCTCGGCAAGCCACAGCAAGCCCAATCAGTGGCAGCAGACGCAGTACGGAGCGTCTCACAGGTAGCTCAGCAGCCTGCTGTATTCCTCCACCATCTGCCGCACGAACGGCATCGATCCGGAGAACAGAAGGAAGCCGGCAGCTGCAGTAAGACCTACCCCAAAAGGGAGATACCCCTGTGATTGGAGCCCCTCGGCAGTCGGCGGCGAGGCAATCAGGGTGACTCGGCGTGCGGACCAAAGTGCTGCGATCACGATGATCACTCCACACGTTAAACGCGGAATTGACAAGCCGGCGCCGGCGGCGACGGCAATGCCGGCTGCGACGAGTCCGATTACCCTCACCCAGGCTTGCTCAGCCATTCTTCGCGGCAGCAGGAGAGCCAGGTAGTATGCCAGGCCAGCTCCCAGCAGTCCTTGGAACAGGGCGTTCAATACCTCATTCAGCTGACGGGTCACGACAGCGAGCGCCAGGAACAGGAGCGGAACCGCACCCGCGAGCAGGAGACGGAGGACCAACCCCCAGCTGAAGCCGGACTCTGCCGCTTCCGCATCTCCAGCGATCGGCAGGACTGGAGGGGAACGCCGCGACCAGACGGCGGCAAGGAGAAACAGCACCGTGCTGATGATCGCCCCAAGTAGAAGTACCGGTACGATCGCTTCCCATCCGAGAAAGGCGCCAATCATCCCCATCAGCGCACAATCACCGCCCCCCATCGCCTCCTGCCCGATAGCCAGCTCGGAGACTTCACCGATCAGGAGCACGGAACCGGCACCGACCAAAGCGCCCTGCAGACTCGGCACCAAAAGAGAGGAATCCGACCAGGTGGAGAGCAGCACGGCAAGCAGAGTTCCGCCCAGCGAAAACTCGTGAGGGATGATGTACTCCCGCGCGTCGGTCATGGCGATGCCGAGCAGAATCGTTCCAAACAGCGCGCCGTGCAGAGTTTGGAGTGTGATCCCGGACCTCCAGGCCATGTACGCCCAGATTCCCGCGGTGGCCAGCTCGATCAGCGGATACTGCGCCGAGATCGGCTCGCCGCACCCACGGCAACGAGCCCGGAGAATCAACCAGGAGAGGACGGGGATGTTGTCGTACCACGCCAGCGCCCGGCCACAGCGGGGGCAGCGAGACCGGGGGTGAACCACCGACTGCTTCGGCTCCGCTCCCCAGCGCAGGATGCACACATTCAAGAAGCTGCCGATCATCGCTCCGAAGAGCGCTGCCACCACGATCTCGAATCCGAGAGGAAGCTCAGCGAGCACGGGTGACCTCGTACAGCAGGATGCCGGCAGCAACCGCCACGTTGAGCGACTCCACCCCGCGGGCCAGCGGGATGGCCACCCGCCGGCCGGCTGCCAGCTCCAGAGCCGGGCTCACGCCGGCGCCCTCGTTCCCCAGCACCAGCGCCACCGGCGCACGTTCGGGGCTGCTGCCCGGCAACTGCTCGATTCTCTCGCCTGCTGCATCGGCCACCCAGATCTCCGATCGTTGAAGCCGGGACCACGCCACGAACTCCTCCGCCGTGGCCGCGACCGTCGGCAGTTTGAAGCTCGCGCCCATCGCCGAGCGCAACACTTTGGGATTGGACAGATCCGCGGTCCCCTTGAGCGCCACCACTCCCGCGGCGCCAAGTCCCAACGCGGTGCGCAACATGGTGCCCACGTTGCCGGGATCCTGCACCCCATCCAGCACCAGCAGTGTCGTTCCGGAGAGCAGATGGAGGTCCACCCAGCTCCAGCGCCTGGGCTGGATCACCGCGATGACGCCTTGGGGATGCTCGGTGTTGGCCAGGGCCTCCAGCTCACTCTCGCTGACGTCTTCCAAGCGGATACCGCGGCCGGCCAGCGCCGCCTTGAGCGAGTTCCCCCGGGTGGTACTTTCCAGCGTCGCAGAAACGGCCACACCGCGAATCTCAATGCCGCCGGCGAGCGCCTCCTCCACCAGACGAACGCCTTCGGCCAGGGCCAAGCCGCGCCGCTCCCTGCCACGGCGGCGGTGCAGGTCTCGAATCAGCGTCTGGAGGGAGCTGCTCATGCCGGTGCTCACCCGATGAAGATCGCTCTCACCATTGCCGGGTCGGATTCCGGCGGCGGCGCCGGAATCCAGGCGGACCTGAAAACCTTCCAGCAATTCGGCGTTTTCGGGACTTCGGTGATCGTCGCCCTGACGGCCCAGAACACCCGGCAGGTTCGTGCAGTCGAAAGCGTCCCCGAAAACATGGTGACCGAACAACTCACCGCGCTGGCGGAAGACCTTCCGCCTGCAGCGCTCAAGACCGGCATGCTGGCCGAAGCCGCGCTGGTCCGCCTGGTGGCGCGCGCCATCCGGGAAAACGGCTGGGGGCCGCTCGTGGTCGATCCGGTCATGGTGGCCAGCTCGGGGGTCCGTCTCCTGAGCACTGAGGCCGAAGAGGTGGTGCGGGAGGATCTGCTTCCGCTAGCCGCTCTGGTGACCCCAAACCTGGACGAGGCCGCGATCCTGACCGGACGCGTGGTGCACGATGCGCCGACCATGGAGCGGGCCGGCTCGACGCTGTTGCGGTTCGGCGCCGGAGCAGCCCTCGTCAAGGGAGGCCATCTCAGCGGGCCGGTGCTGACCGACATCCTGGTGACGCCGTCCGGGATTCGCCGCTTCACCCATACCCGGATCGACACCGCGTCCGTCCACGGCACCGGGTGCACCCTGTCAGCTGCAATCACTGCCGGACTCGCATTGGGGCGGCCATTGGAGCGGGCAGTAGAGGATGGGCTGGACTTTGTGCATCGCGCAATCGCGGCGGCACCCGGACTGGGCAGCGGACACGGTCCGCTGAATCACACCGTGGCCGCCCCTAAAGCTTCGCAATGATTCCCTCGACCAGTCCTGCCAGCTGGCCCCCGACTCGACGAGCCGCCTCCATTACTTCGATATGATCGAGCTTCTGGGGCAGGATCCCAGCGGCCGCATTACTGACCACGGAGATTCCCAGGCAGCGAAGCCCCCGAGCCCGGGCGGTGATGACTTCGAGCACCGTAGACATCCCCACGGC
>DATFQK010000259.1:0-5856 GCA_035264345.1 Gemmatimonadales bacterium
CTGCCTGCATCACCGGTTCTCCGGCCTCGATGTGCCGCACGATGTTCTCCAGCACCACGATGGCGTCATCCACCACGAACCCCACCGCCAGGGTGAGGGCCATGAGCGAGAGATTGTCCAGGCTGTAGCCCAGCAGGTACATCACTGCGAACGTCCCCACCAGCGACATGGGGAGCGCCAGACTGGGGATCATCGTCGCCCGCAGATTCCGGAGGAACAGGAAGATCACCATCACCACGAGACAGAGCGCGAGGAAGAGGGTGAACTTCACGTCGCTGACGGACGCCTTCACCGTGAGCGAGCGGTCATTCAGCGTGGCGATGTCGATGGCGGGAGGAATCTGGGGCCGGAGCCGCTCGACCTCTGCTTTAACCCGCTCCGCCACCGCCACGGTATTGGTCCCGGGCTGCCGCTGCACCGCCAACACCACGGAGCGCTGCCCGTTGAACCAGCTGGAGCGCTTGGTATCCTGGATGCTGTCGATGACCCGGCCGAGGTCGCGAAGGCGCACCGGCGCGCCATCGCGGTAGGTCACTACCAGGGCGCCGAAGTCCGCGGCGTTATTGAGCTGACCCTGGCTCTCAACCGAGTAGGCCTTGTCGGTTCCCCAGAGAATTCCAGTCGGCAGGTTGACGTTGCCGTTCTCGATGGCGGTGGAGACCTCGTCGATACCGATGTTGCGGGAGGTCAGCTCCTGGGGATCGATCTGAATCCGGACGGCGTACTTCATCGACCCGAATACCTGCACCTGGGCCACTCCGTCTACGGTGGACAGGCGCTGGGCCAGGAACGTTTCCGCGTACTCATTGAGCTGGGGGAGCGCCAGCGTCGTGGTGCGCAGCGCGTAGTACAGAATGGGCGAGGACGACGGATCCACCTTGCGGAAGCTGGGCGGCAGCACGTCCCGGGGCAGTTGGCGCTGCGCCTGCGAAATGGCGGCCTGGACGTCCTGGGCGGCGGCGTCGATGTCTCGGCTGAGCGCAAATTGCACCGAGATCTGACTACTGCCCTGGGTGCTGGTGGAGGTCATCGTCTCCACGCCGGGGATGGTGGAGAATTGTTTCTCCAGCGGTGTCGCCACCGACGAAGCCATCGTCTCCGGGCTGGCACCCGACAGGCTGGCCGACACCGAGATTGTGGGGTAGTCCACGGCGGGCAGGTCGCTCACCGGCAGCTGCCGGTATGCCACCAGGCCAAAGATCAGGATCCCGGCCATGACCAGAGTGGTCATCACAGGGCGGCGAATGAACAGCTCGGTGAAGTTCATAGTGCCCCCAACCGCGACGTATCCGTCGCGGCCTTGATCTGAACCTTGGAGCCCTGCCGCAGACGGAGCTGTCCGTCAGTCACTACCCGGTCACCCGGCTGGACGTCTCCATTTACGATGGCGTAATCGCCGGCGGTCCGGCTGACCGTAACCGCGCGGGTGGCGGCGGAATTGTCCTTCTGAATCACGAACACGAAGCTGCCCTGCTGCCCGGCGACCACGGCCGACGCCGGCACCACCAGCGCGTCAGGCTCGACGTACAACTGCAGCCGAACATTCACGAAGGCTCCCGGCCACAGCGCGCCGTCATCGTTGGGGAAGCGTCCCTTGAGCAGAATGGTCCCGGTGGCGGTGTCCACCGCGTTATTGATGAACGTCAGCGAGCCTTCGCTCGGCTCACCCCCGCCGCCGGGCTCGGCGCGGATTACCATGTCCTTCCCGCGATGCTCCTGAAGTAAAGGCAGGTTCGGGGCGGGAACCGCGAAGCGGACCAGGATGGGACGGATCTGGTTGATCGTGACCAGCGGCTGCGCCGCATTGGCCCGCACCAGATTGCCTTCCCGCAGCGACAGGCTGCCGGTCCGGCCTGTGATTGGCGCCCGGATCGTGGCGTACTGCAGGTTGAGCCGCGCCGACTCTACCGCGGCCCGGCTCCCGGCCAGGGTAGCTCGGCTGGCAGCGGCTGTGGTCCGGATCTGCTCGTACTGCTGCGTGGTCACGTACTGCTTCTCGGCCAGCGCCTGGTACCGGCTCGCCTCCTCCGCCGCGTTCGCCGCCTGGGCGCTGTCTCGAACCAGCGCCGCCAGAGCCTGATCCAGCGCGGCGCGATAGGGCCGAGCATCCAGCTCGAAGAGCACCTGGCCGCGCTGCACCTCGTCGCCCTCGGTAAAGGCGATCCTCCGCAAGGTGCCTTCGATCTGGGACTGGACCGCCACGGTCTGAAGCGGCTCGACCTGGCCGGTGGCTGCCAGCTCGAACGGAACCGAGCGACGCTCGGCGGTGGCCACAGTGACTGGCACCGGAGGCGGCGGGGCCGGATCGCTATCGGAGCAGGCTGCCAGCAGCAGCACTCCCAAGGTCCACGCCCGAAGCAAAGAAGCGGGCATGAACATCAACCGCTCACTCCCACCCGATCCATCCGCGAGCCGTGGCCGGACTGCCAGTCTGCCAGAGCTTCCTTGATCACCTCGGACATGTAGGTGTAGGCCTGCTCGAATTCGGTCAGCCGATCCAGCACTTCGCGGCTTCGGATGGGGACGGTGGCACGGGCATCGCCGATGGCATCCTGGAACCGCTGCCAGCGGGCCAGCCGCTGGGCCATGGTATGCGAGAACAGATCCCGAGGAATCCGGTAGTAATCGCGCCGGTCGGCGGGCCGGCTGACCTGCTCCAGAACCCCGCGATGTTCCAGCAGCCGGGCATTGGTGCTCACGCTGGCCTTACTGACCCTCAGCTCGGCAGCCAGCTCGTCCAGGGAGCGGGGGTTCTCGCTGACCAGCAGGAGGCCGAAGATCCGACCTGCGATCCGGGGGAGGCCATCGGATTCGAGGGCCAGTCCCATTCGCTCAACGAAGTGTGCCGTACGTGTATCCATATGTGCCTCCCCAATCGGGCACCAAGGTTAGTTCGTTCAATATCAAATTAACGAATCCGTGCGGCAAACTCGGTGTCTCGGCTTGGTCACAACTATCAGGGTGGTCGAGGCTGAACATACGAGGCGTGCAGCCACGGTCGGGTGGCTGCACGCTCTTGGAAGGCTGAAGGGGAGCTTAGTCGCTGCCGAGGCGAATCCGTTCGATCCGACGGTTCTTGGCCTGGGTGTTGTAGATCCTGAGGCTCACGATATCGCCGGCCTTGTAGTTCTTGAGGGCCTGCCGCAGATCCGCCGGAGTCTTTACCGGCTTGCCTTCGAGATCCAGAATGATGTCCGGCCCTCCGTTGTCCGGGCCGGCCACCTCACCGTAGGCGGGACCCCCGGCGGTCACGCCCGTCACCAGCACCCCTCGCTGGTCGGCGGGCAGGCCGAGCTGCTGCACGTTGTCCCGGTCCAGGGACTGGACGGTGACACCCAGCAGGTCGATGGACGTAGCGCCAGCGTCTTCGGCGGTGTTGCCGCTGTCACCGCCGTTCTCCGAACGAGCCAGCTCGCGGGTGGACTTCACCTCCTGCAGCGGGACGTCGTAGGTCTTCCGGACGCCGCCCTTCCGGGCCACTTCGACCTTGACCTTCTCACCGGGCTTCCGGAATCCGACCTGCTGCTGCAGCTGGCCGACGTATTCCACTGGCTTGCCGTCGAGCGCCACGATGATGTCTCCGGGCTGGAGGCCACTCTTGGATGCGGGAGAATCCTCGGTGAAGTCTTGCACCAGCACTCCGCGGATGTCCGGCAGTCCCACATACGCTGCATCGTTTACACTGGCGTCGCGAACCAGAATGCCCAGTGCTGCCCGGTGTACTCGGCCCTCAGAGATGATCTGATCCATGACCTTGCGGGCCAGGTCGATCGGGATGGCAAAGCCGTAGCCGGAATAGAACCCGGTCTGGCTGGCGATAGCTGAATTGACCCCGATCACCTCTCCCTTCACGCTGACCAGCGGACCACCCGAGTTGCCCGGGTTGATGGCGGCATCCGTCTGGATGAAGTCCTGAATGCTGCGGTCGGACTGGCCGGGAAGGGCCAAGGTCCGCCCCTTGGCGCTGATGATGCCGGAGGTGACCGTGAATGTGAGGTTCTCACCCAACGGATTACCCACAGCCAGAACCCACTCGCCGACCCGGGCATCGTTGCTGCTGCCCAGCGGTGCCGGCGTGAGATTGGGGGCATCGATCTTGAGTACGGCAAGATCGGTGTTGGGATCGGTGCCTACCACCTTGGCCTTGAACTCACGCCGGTCGAGCAGGCGCACCGTGACCTGGCTGGATTCATCGACCACGTGATTGTTGGTCAGGATGTAGCCGTCTTTGGAGACGATGAACCCCGAGCCGGAGCTCTCCTGAAACTCGGGCTCCTGCATCGGGGGGAAGTTGGGGAAGAACCGCTCGAAGCCGGGGGGCACCTGCATCCGGGGGGCGTTCCGCGCCGTCTGGTTCTTCCGGCCCGACTTGATGTACACCACGCTGGGTTTGACGTGCTCCGCCACCGAGGCGAATGACTCGCTCAGGCTCTGGAGCGTGGCCGCTCCGGCTGGAGCCTCGCGGCTGCTGGAAGCAGCGCTGTACGCGGCGCCCTGCTGCTGAGCGGCGGTTTGATAGGGCAGATGGAAGACACCCGCGGTCAGCAGGCCAACGGCAAAGGCCAGTCCAACACCGCCGGAGCGTAACCGGCGAAGCCATCCGTGCGACATAAGAACTCCCGCAAAGAGACAGTATTTCCGGAGCCGATTGCTCCAGCCGAGATACTGTGATGTCTGTGCGGGAGTTTTCGTCGCGGCTCAACCCGCGGTATTGCCTCCCAGAATCGGAAGAACCTCGCCGCTGATGTAGCTGGAGCAGGCCGGGGCGGCCAGGAACACGTATGCGGGAGCGATCTCCTCCGGCTGGGCCGGCCGTTTCATGGGCACCTTGCTCCCGAACTCGGCCACTTTTTCCGGATCCACATCAGCCGGGTTGAGCGGAGTCCAGACCGGTCCCGGAGCCACGCAGTTTACCCGGATACCCTTTTCCACCAGGTTCTGGGCCAGAGACTTGGTGAAGGCGTGAATCGCGCCTTTGGTAGCGGAGTAGTCGAGCAGGTCCTTGCTGCCCTCGATCCCGGTGACGGACCCCGTGTTGATAATGGCGCTGCCCTCGCCGAGATGGGGAAGCGCGGCCCGGGCCATGTGGAAGTACCCGTAGATGTTGGTCTTGAAGGTGCGATCCAGCTGCTCCTCGGTGATGTCCTCCAGCGAATCCGCGTGCTCCTGAAAGGCCGCGTTGTTCACCAGGATGTCCAGCCGGCCCAGCTGCCGGGTGGTGTCCTCTACGGCGCTTCGGCAAAACTCGGGATCGGTCACGTCACCGGGAATCAGGATCGCCCGCCGGCCCTCAGCCTCGACGGCGCGCCGGGTCTCTTCCGCATCCTCATGCTCGCTCAGGTAGACGATGGCGACATCGGCTCCTTCCCGGGCATACAGGACCGCGACGGACCGGCCAATCCCCGAGTCTCCTCCGGTAATCAGCGCTACCATGCCGGCCAGTTTCTCGGAACCGCGGTATTCCGCCGCCTGGTATTGGGGCCTGGGCTCCAGTTCACTCTCCCGACCCGGCTTTTGGAGGTGCTGCTTGGGAAGAGGCGGTTCCGGATAGCGCCGGGAGCCCGCCTGCACCGCGCCTTGCTGCTTGGACTCGCCCGACTTGCCCTTCCGCCGTGATTCGGCGTCGCGTTGCAGCTTGCGATGGGACTCAGCGCTGGCCTCTCCGGCTGCCTCGTTGCTCGGTTTCTTGTTGCCCTGCCACCGGGTGCTCTTCTTCTTGACTGCCACGACGTCCTCCTGAGTGACGATGATATCCGCACAGTTCAGTGGCGGATGATTGCCTGCGGTTGAATTTGGGGATGTGACAATGCTCACCCCTGGAAGCTCAGTGGGGGCGACTGAAACGGGCTCCCGCAG
>DATFQK010000260.1:0-6749 GCA_035264345.1 Gemmatimonadales bacterium
AGTATAGTCCTCTCGATCTGGAGCAGACAGGGCAGAAGTATATCGGTGCTATTTCCTTCCGACGGCGACTGGGGCAAAAACCTCTTCCTCACCGCAGCCAAGCGCATCGGCGACACAGAGGATGCCGAAGGTGGCGACCCCGATTCCAACCACCAGCAGGGTGGTTTTGGTCCCATCGGATTTCAGGGTGGCGATGTCCTGGATGCCGGTCAAGGGGAATCCAGTTCTATCGGCGGGTCGGGCCTGGAGTGAAGACTGAGGCCGTCCATACAGCGTGTCTCCAGCAATCTCCGGATCTTTCAGGATCACTTTCGAGCTGTCCGTCCTGGTGACCCGGACAACCGGAGGCTTTTTCGTGGCAATCAACTGGGCTGGACTTACCGGCTCTGACCGCCAGCTCATGCAGGCAGAGAGAGACCACAACATAGCGGCGTGCACCAATAGGCTGACCCGGCAGGCTGGTCCAAAAGCAAGGAAGCGAGACATGCCACCTTCGGTGAGGAGGGTACCAGAGACGAAGGCCTGAAGCTGGGCGGGGTCAAGCACTCGGACTGGACGCCAGCCCCGTGATCTCCAGTAGAGTGTCTCCGAATTTAGCCAGGGTTCGGGGGCCGACCCCCTGGACTTTCGCCAGCTCGAGACGGGTACAGGGTCGTTGCGTGGCGATGCTGCTCAGGGCAGCATCCGGCAGCACGGTGTACGCCGGCACCCCCATTTCTCGCGCCACTCCAGCCCGCCACTGCTGCAACACCGAGATGAGCGGATGCTGACTGGGCAACGGTTGCTCGGGCTTGCCGGCCAGGGCATCGAGTATGGTGCCACTCAGGCGGGCAGCCAGAGCCGGCCCCACACCCGGCACATCGGCGAGGGCGGCCGCCGTTGACGGCGGATTTCGAGCCAACGCCAGCAGCACTTCGGGCTCGAGCGGGCAGCCACCCCATGGAGTCTTGCTCTGGACCAGAGCGCGGCGAAGCCGGCTCAGCCGAGCCGAGACCTCCCGATCCTGACGGGGGAACTTTGCTCTGGTGCCGCAGCAATCACAGCCGCTGCAGCGAGCCAACCGCTCACCAAAGTATCCCACCAGCCGGGCGCGCCGACACCGCGACTCACGAGCATAGCTGGCGACCGCCTGAATCCGGAACTCCGCCTTCCCCCGCCGCTCCGAGACCGGCCGCCAATCTACCGGGCCGCGCTCCGGCCGAAGCTCCCGTCTGAGCCGCTCCGCTGACTGGAGCACGTTTTCCGGAACGCCGCTCACTCGCCCGGCTTTGCTCCAGATTTTTTCCAGCTCTGGACGGGGAGGAAAGGTGACGTCCAGCTGCCGCCGGTGGAGCACGGCGTCTCCCGGACGCCAGAGCATGACGCAGCGGGCAAACTCTCCATCTCTCCCTGCCCTGCCGGCCTCCTGATAGTAGGCCTCCGGCGTGGGTGGAGGCGTCCAGTGCACCACCAGCCGCACGTTGGGCTTGTCGATGCCCATGCCGAAGGCGCACGTTGCCACGATGACGTCCACCCGGTCCTGCAGGAAGTCGTCGAGAGTGACGCGACGGAGCAGCTTGCTGAGGCCTGCGTGATAGGGGGCGGCCCGGTGCCCGGCTTCGGCCAGCGCACGAGCAATTGCCTCCGTGCTCCCTCTGGTGGGGGCGTAGACGATGGCCATGACATCATCGCCCTGAAGCAGACGAAGCAGCGCCACCAGGCGCTCCCGCTCGCTATCCACCCGCACCGCGCCGAACCACAGGTTGGCCCGATCGAACGAGCCCAGATGCAGCGCGTAGCCTTCACGAAGCCGAAGGCTCCGGACAATGTCCGCACGGACCGCGGGTGTGGCGCTGCCGGTCAACGCAATTGTCTGTGGCGTTCCCAACCGGTAGCGCACCCGGGCCAGCCTCCGATAACTCGGCCGAAAATCGTGGCCCCATTCCGCGATGCAGTGCGCCTCGTCAATGACCAGGAGTCGGGGACGGACTCCCGCCGCCTGCAGCTCCAGGCTCAAGCGCTCGAGTCTTTCGGGGGAGACGTAGAGGAGGCGAAGCGACCCGTCCTGGATGGACGAGCGGACCCGGCTCTGCTCCTCCTTGCCCAGCGAGCTGTTGAGGCAGGCTGCGGGAATGCCGCGGGCCACGGCGGCCTCGACCTGATCCTGCATCAGCGAGATCAGCGGCGAGACCACGATGTGCAGTCCGCCGAGCACCAACGCGGGAACCTGAAAGCAGATGGACTTCCCGCCGCCAGTGGGGAGAACGGCGAGGGTGTCCTTCCCGTTGAGAATGGAGTAGATGACCGCGGTTTGCGCCGGCCGAAAGTCGGGATATCCGAAGTGATGCTGGAGAAGGCTGCGAGCCTGAGCCATGAGGTCCATGGCCAAAGCTCGCCGCCCTGGTGCGAGCTACTTAACCACTATTGTGCCAAACGGCGCCAATCCCCTCGGCGCGCAGGGAGGAGGGACGCAGGAACCTACTCCCTACACGTTGCCCCGCCTGCACCACCGAGACTGCCACGAAGGTTTCAGCCGTGCTGCAGGCGAGGAGCGTGACGCAGCGGTTGCTTAATGCCCACCCAACCTTATACCCAGGGTAATGGGAATGAACTGGGTGTCTGCACCATCGGTGAACACGTCGTGGAAACGGCCTTCGAGGAAGAGTCCGATTCCGCTGGTCTTGATGTCGAAGCCGGCCCCGGCATTGAGCCCGAAGTTGGTCTCACCGCCCGGGAGGATGTCATTGGGATCGTCCGACCCGGTGATCTTGGAGTTGTACACGCCGCCGCCGCCAATGATGTAGGGGCGGAAGGTGCTCTCCTCCGAGGTCTTGAACTTGAAGACGAGGTCGCCGGTACCCATGAGAAAACGATTCTTCAGGCCGGAGAAGCCGGGGAAGGCGGCATCGTCGAGATTGAACTGCTGATATGAGCCGTCGATCTGTATGCCAACCGGCCAGCCGGTGGGCACGAAGGAGACTGCCGCCAGTCCGTGCCAGCCCGTCTTGGCTGCGTCGTCGAAATCACCGAGCGGAACTCCGACACCGCCGCCTAACGAGAATTCAGCACCCTGCGCACGGAGCGCGGGGGCACCGAGCAGCATTCCGACGGCGAGTGCTGCTATACCCTTTGAGAGACCCCTCATGTTCTCCTCCTGGTGGCGAGGTGTTGACCCTATTCGAGGGGCCAAAGTAGCTCTAGCCGAATCGGGATACCTGTGACAGCCGTCACAAAGTTCTTCGGCGGAGCCAGAGACGCAGCAGCAGGGAGGCAGCCAGCAGCACGATCGCCACCCACCCCAGCCGCCGCTCGTCAAAGGCGACACTCAGAGCTGCCAGGAGCAAGCCCACCAACGCCAGCGTGAGCCTCAGCCGGTTCATCGTTTCAGGAAGCGCGCAATGGCGTCCCGAAAGTCGGGCGTCGCCCGAGCCACGGCATTGACCTGAGCGCCCCGAGCGATCCCCTCCGTCAGGGTCGAGCCGTCCATCTGGTAGAAGAGCTGCTTGGTGAGCGCGATTGCAGTACCGCTGCTGCCGGCCAGCTGAACGGCCAGCTGGATGGTCGAGGTCTCCAATTCCTCGTCCGGAAAAACCCGGCTGACCAGACCGGCCCGCTCGGCCTCGTCTGCCGAAAGCAACCGTCCGGTGAGAACCAGATCGAGGGCGACCTTTTCCCCCGCGGCGCGCCGAAGAAGCGCCATCACCATAGCCGGGACGAACCCGCGCTGAATCTCCGGATAGCCTAGCTGAGCTCCGGCTCCCGCCAGTACGAGGTCACCCGCGGTGGCGAGGCCTGCACCTCCCGCCAGTGCTCGGCCGTGCACCATGGCCAGCACCGGCTTCGGCAAGGTGCGCATCCGCTCGAACAGGGAGCCAAGCTGGAGCGCCGCGCGCTCGTTCTCGGTCACGGACTGATTGGCCGACGCGAGGAGCTCGTCCAGGTCGGCGCCGGCACAGAAGTCCTTGCCTGCTCCGCGGAGCAGGATGACGCGGACACCCGCATCCAGATCGGCCCGCTCGAATGCCTGATGCAGGGCTTCGATCAGCTCGGCATTGAGCGCGTTCCGCTTCTCCGGGCGATTGAGCGTGAGGCTGAGGACTCCGGATTCGAGCGAGCTGAGGAGTGCGGTCATTGCGGGGTAAGACGGCGAGCCAGCGCTGCTGGAACCGGGATCTCCATCCGGAGCAGCGCGGTGGAGTACACCTTGCCTTGAGCGTCCGTCTTGAGCGAGATGGTACCCCCGCCGTCGAGCGCGCCGTGCAGCAGGAAGTTCAGCGCATTGAGGTTGGGCAATTCGAATCGCTCGACCCCCGTCACCATGCCCTTGAAATGCCGGGTGACGCGCGCGGTGGTGACCTCCCGCCGGAGAATCGGGTAATACTCCGGATCGAGAGCAATGAGACCCACGTTGGCCGTATCGCCCTTGTCGCCGGAGCGGGCGTGGGCGAGATAACGGAGTTGGATGCGGGGAAACGGGGAAGTGGGGACGCTGCCTGACGTCGGGCGCCGTGAACCACGTGGTCTCTTCGCTCGTTTGGATGCCGGTTTCGCCATGCGCTCTTTGCTCCGGGTTCTTCTCGACGTCCCCGCTTTCCCACTTCCCCGCTTACTACTCACGCTTTCAAGATCTCCACCCTCACCTCGCTCTCCACCACCCGCCGGTCGATCAAGGCCGGCCAGTAGGCCACAACTTCCTCGACCGCTGGTCTGCCGCCGGCAAAGCCGGTGACGCTGGGCGGCCCGGTGAGCACCAGAGGTGCGATTTCCCGGGTGAATCGTTCCACCGGCGCCTTCTCCCGGGCGCGGACCCCGATCCGTAACTGCACCTCGGGTGCCTCGGGGTCGGGGGGACCGCTCAGCTTGCCGTGGGTGGCGTTCGCGCCGACGAACTCGGTGAGCACCTGCTCGTACTCGAGTCCCAGGTCCTTCAGCCGAG
This sequence comes from Gemmatimonadales bacterium, assembly GCA_035264345.1. GTDB lineage: Bacteria > Gemmatimonadota > Gemmatimonadetes > Gemmatimonadales > GWC2-71-9 > CAVVWJ01. Next base: position 4,916 of record DATFQK010000260.1, read on the forward strand.
CCCGGAGGATCCGGTCGGCGGCGCGCGCTTTCTCGTAGGCCTCGGGCCAGGAGTACACCAGCGTTCCCACCGCCTTGTAGCCGTAGAAGTAGGCGATGGAGACCTTGAGCATCGGCGTGCGGGGCCCGCCTTTGATCCCGCTCACCCTAACCCGGTCGCGCCCAATCTGCCGGAGCTGAATGGTGGTGAAGTCGGCGATGCCGTCGGGTGTGATGTAGCTGTGCGGGTCGCCCATTTCGTAGACCAGCTGTTCGGTCACCGATGCCACCGAGACCACACCGCCGGTGCGCGCGTGTTTGGTGACCACGAAGCTCCCGTCGGCCGACGCCTCGACGATGGGAAATCCGGGGTTCTCCAATCCCTTCACCGAGCGCCAGTCTTTCAGCAGGTTGCCTCCGGAGGCCTGCGCTCCGCACTCGATGATGTGGCCGGCGACCGTCCCCGCCGCCACCTTGTCCCAATCGTCGCTGGGCCACCCGAACTCGTGAAAGATGGGACCGAGGGTAAGCCCGGTATCGGTGACCCGGCCGGTGATCACCACGTCGGCACCCAGCCGGAGCGCCTGGACGATGGGGGCCATGCCGAGGTAAGCGTTGGCCGACAGCACCTGGTCGCGGATGTCCGCCAGCGGCTGTCCGGTCTCCATGTTGGCCAGCGGGTGCCCGGCATTGATCAGCTCGTCCAGTCTTCCCAGGATGTCGTCGCCGGTGACGAGTCCGAGGTTGAGCCGCCCCGCCAGACCGAGCCTCTGGCCGACTTCGAGCACTGCCTCGGCGCACCCGCGCGGATTCACGCCACCGGCGTTGGAGGTGACCTTGATCCGCCGCTTCACCACCTCCGGCAGAATGCGCTCCATCAGCGGGACAAAGTCGCGGGCGTAGCCGGCTTTGGGATCGCGCGACCTCTGCTTCTGCATGATGGACATGGTGACTTCGGCGAGATAGTCCATCATCAGGTAGTCGATAGGCCCGCCATTCACCTGGCGCACTGGAGCCTCCAGCCAGTCGCCCCAGAAGCCCTGCCCCGCGGCAACCCGCACCACGCGATCGGTCATCGCATCATGGGAGGATTGGGGAGCGGCAGTCCGCCTTCCCGGGTCCAGCTGTGCTCCTCCGTCCGGGCCACGAGGACTCCCAGAGGAAAGAAACCGTCGCCCAATGGCCAGGGGTTTTCCGCGATGGCGAAGCCCACGTTGGAGGTCTTCCCTGGAGCTATGGTGACCAGCGAGTTCGTCGGTGTAGCCGGCTCCAGCGCGACGGCCGAATCGGCATAGAGCCGGATGGCGGCCCTGAGCGTCCAGTTTTCCTCTCCGTTGGGATCGGCGAAGCCGGGGAACAGGGCCAATCGGAGAGGCATGGTTCCGTGATCGTCCGGCAGCTTGGCCTGCAGTCGGCCGAACGCGTAGTTGAGCGGCTGCTTCTCGATCTGGCGCCCGACCGAATCGAACAGGGTGACGCCGAAATCGGTGAAGCGGCTCCACTGCGCCCGCTCCATCGTGAGATCGACCACCACCGCTTTGGCCCAGGCCGGCGCCACGAAGCGAATTTCACGTACCCCCGAGCCCCGGGCGACTACAGTCTCGATCCGCTCGCCACCGCCGAGCAGCATGGCCACATCGGCGCGCACCGGAGCTGCGGTCAGATTGGCGAGCTTTGCCACGGCCCGGTCCTTCTCCGTCCCCAGCTGCAGGCGCAACGGTGATTGGGTCACCCTGACATTCACCGCAATCCGCTGAGCCGTGGGGGCAACAACCACGGCCTGATATGCTCCGGGCACGACGTCTCTGGCGTCCACCAGATACACCGCTTCCCGCTCGGCTGCTCCAATAGGCCGG
>DATFQK010000261.1:0-5022 GCA_035264345.1 Gemmatimonadales bacterium
TGGAGGATTGCCAGCGAAAGCATGGTTACCTCTGGTGGAAGTCGCTGGTCACTGGTCGCTAGCCACTAGAGTCGAATCCACTGTGCGGATCCGCTGACTAGCGACTAGCGACTGGCGACTGGCTAAAACGTGATCTTCGACTGAATCAGAAACCCGATTACCGCCACGAACAAAGCAACGCCTTCGATCAGCGCGGCCGCGATGATCATGGCCGTCTGAATCCGCGCCGTTGCGTCAGGCTGCCGGGCAATGCCCTCCGTGGCCGAGCCACCGATCCGGCCGATGCCGACCCCGGCGCCCAGCACGGCGAGTCCGGCCGCCAGGCCGGCGCCGATGAGACCCAATCCGCGGCCGGACGCCCCAGCTGCGGCCGCCGTTTCCTGCAATAGAGCGAGAATGTACAGCATGTTGCACTCCGCATGAGCGGGAGACCCAAATACACTCTGCGCTCGCCAGCAGCGATGGCCGACTCTCCCCAACGGCCTGCCCTGGTGTCCCACCATCGTTCCGCAGGGAACAGTGGGCTTCGTCCGCCACCCGGCGGAGTACGTCACGGCCGGTTAGAGCGCCTCCCGACCAGGTCCATCGTCCGACTTCTCTTGCTTCTTCTCTTTCTCCCTCCTCTTCCCCACTTTCCTGCTTGCCCTGCTGCCTGGCCTAATGCTCCGCCCGCATCAAGCCGATGAACACGGCGGTGAGCAGGGTGAACACGAAAGCCTGCAGGAACGCGACGAATACCTCGAGCAACATGACCCCGGTCGCCAGGAGCGAGGCCCCGATTCCGACGTAATAGCTCTGGAAGAGGAACGTCAGCCCGAGCAGTGCCAGCACCAGCACGTGTCCCGAGGTCATGTTGGCGAACAATCGGACGGCGAGAGCAAACGGCTTGGCCAGCTTCCCGATGATCTCAATTGGCGTCATTACGATGAGGAGCAGCACCTTGAGCAACGACCCGCCGATTCCGCCCGGCAGTCCCGGAGGCAGGTAGAAGATCGTCTTCATGTAACCCGTGAAGCCGAGCGCGCGCATGCCGGTGACTTCGATGACCAGGAAGGACACGATCGCGAGCGCCGCGGTCACCGCAATGTTGCTGGTAGCGGTGGCGCCCCAGGGCAGCAGTCCTAGCAGGTTCATTGCCAGGATGAAGAAGAAGACGGTCAGGAGATAGGGTGCGTAGCCGTCGCCATGGGCACCGACATTGGGAAGCACTACCTCCTGGCGGACCCAGAGCGTCATCGCCTCCATTGCTCCGGGAAAGCCTTTCGGTGGCTGACCGCGTGATTGCTGCCGCGCCAGGATGCGGGCACTGGGGACGAAGATTACAGCGACCAGAATTGCCGCCAGCAGCATGTAGACCAGGTGACGGGTGGGTGAGAGATCCAGGTATCGGGGCTGGCCGTGGGCGTCGCGGCCCAGCGGGATCTTCCAGTTGGTGGGCAGGTGGAGCACGCCAAACGGGGTCTCCACCTCACTGGCGTTGCCGATGTGATGGGCGATGTCCACCTGGTTTCGGCTGGCCTGATGCTGGGACTCGGGGGCGACCGCCTCCCGCCCCACCTCTTCCGCCGGCTCCTGCGTCAGAGCCGGAGACGAGAGCCCCGAGGCTCCGAGGACGACCATCCATGCCACAGCGATTGAGCGATTCTTTCCCGTCATCTCACTTCAACCTGGAGTGTTCCCGCACCGCGGTTACGGCCTCGACCAGGAGCAGCGCCAGCAGGGTGACCACCAGCGTCAGAAGCAGGGCGCCTGCGTCCCAGCGATATACTCGGGCCAGGACCAGCGCAGCCAGGGCGACCACGACCATGCGGATGATCATGCCACCCACCCAGACCAGCTGGAACTTCTCGGTTCCGATGCTTCGGAGTGTCCACCAGCCCAGGGGAGCCTGTACCAGCAGTGCCAGCAGTACGCCGGCGCCGACCTCGTCCCGAGAAGGGGGAGGCGCTAACGCTGCGGCGACTGCGCCCACCAGGCCCACGATGAGCAGGCCGAGCAGATAGCGGCCCCGCGCGCTCAGTCGCTCTGATCCTTTTCTTTGAGCGAGCGGATCAGCCAATACATCGTACCGCCGAACCCAACGAAGGCGAAGATCACTGTCAAGAGTCCGCCGGTGGCAAATCGGCGATCGGCCCATTGCCCGATCCACACGAAAACCAGGAGGCTCACCGCGAGCTGCACGCCGAGCCCGGCATATCGCATCCCCGTGCCCCGCTTCTCCGGTTCAGGGGTTTTCACGGCGCAAACCTACCCGCTTGTGAAATTTTTCGCAAGCAAATTCTCCGGCGCTGGAGTAGCATCTGCTAGCGCTGTTCCCTCGGTCCCGGTTAAATCTCACCTCATGACCCTCATTCCAAACTCATGACCGTCACCCAGCCGGCCACACACGACGACGTCCAGCAGCTGGAGCGACTGGTCGGCGCGGTCTCCGGTCTCAAGCGGCAGGTGGCGCAGCGGATCGTCGGCCAGGAGGACGTGGTGGACGGGATCCTCACCGCGATCCTGGCCGGCGGGCACGCCCTGCTGATCGGGGTTCCCGGTCTGGCCAAGACGCTGATGGTTCAGACGGTATCCGAGGCGCTGGACCTGAGCTTTAATCGCGTGCAGTTCACCCCCGACCTCATGCCCAGCGACATCACCGGCACCGAGATCATCGAGGAAGATCTCTCCACCGGCCGGCGGGCCTTCCGCTTCGTGCAGGGGCCCATCTTTGCCAATGTGGTCCTGGCCGACGAGATCAACCGAACCCCTCCCAAGACCCAGGCAGCGCTGCTGCAGGCCATGCAGGAACACCAGGTGACCGCCGCCGGCCGGACCTACGGCCTGCCCGATCCGTTCTTCGTGCTGGCGACCCAAAATCCGATCGAGCAGGAGGGGACCTACCCGCTGCCGGAGGCCCAGCTCGATCGTTTCATGCTCGAGCTGCGGGTCAGCTATCCCAGCAAGGTCGAGGAAGAGGCCATCGTGGAGCAGACCACCGGCACCGCCCGGTCGGCGCTGCATCCGGTGCTCGACGCCGAGTCGGTGCTGGCAATGCAGTCGCTGGTGCGACGGATTCCGGTGTCACGAGGGCTGATTCGAGCGGCGGTGACTCTCGCCCGAATGACCCGCCCGGTTGACACTGACGCTCCCGGCTTCATCAAGGAATACGTCGAGTGGGGCGCCGGGCCCCGCGCGTCGCAGTACCTCGTGCTCGGCGCCAAGGCCCGGGCAGCGATTGCCGGCCGGCCGATGGCCGACCTGGAGGACGTCCGCGCGGTAGCCGCATCGGTCCTCCGCCACCGGCTCGTCACCAACTTCGCGGCGGAGGCCGCCGACCGCACCAGCGAAGATCTGGTCCGGGAGCTGGTTGGGGGGAAGGGGTGGTTGGGTTGAACGCCGGAGGCGGGGAGGCGGGGAGGTAGAGGCCTGACAATCATTAACTACAATTCGCCAACAAGAAGCCCGGCCAATCTGGCCGGGCTTTTGTGTGATTCACTCCTTCTACTTCCCAGCTTCCTGCCTTCCTCGCTTCCCCGCGGCCATCATGCCGGCTGGCTGAACAGCGCACCCACTGGCGCCAGCATCTGATCGAAGGAGATGAATGCGTTCGCCTGTAGCTCGAATACGCCTTCGAGCGCCTGCATCTCGTCATCCGAAAGTGGCGTGCCGTCGGTGCGGGTGATCGTCGTGACGGTGCCGTTGCTCGTGATCGTGGCGAAGGCATGCCCGTTGATTGCGATGTTGAGCGTCCCGCTGGTATCGGTGAATTGACCGCTCATGCTGACCGTGCCATTGGGCCCGGACATGACCAGGTTCACGTTGATCGGGCTGTTCTGCTGGCTTACGTCACTCACGTTGACGCTCAGATCGATCGAGACATCGCGCTGGGGCAGGTCGAGCGAGTAGGTCAGAGTGAGTCCGGCGGTAAAGGTGATGGTCGACCGCAGGTTGATGTTCGCCTGAGTGACTCCATCAGTCACCATCCCGATCACGGTGACCCGCCCGCTCGAGGCTCCGCTGGTAGCGGTGACCGTGTAATCCACATACGTCGTTCCGCCCGACACTACCAGTACTCGCGCGGCCTGGGTGGTGCCGCCGCTGAGATCGATCAGGTCAACATGTCCGGTCTCGGTCAGCGGATCGCTCGGGATGTAGGTTACCGGATCTACCGCATAGAGAATGAAGCGCACCCCGTTGTTGGGCGCCCCGGTCAGATCGGAAACGACATACGTCGCCGTGTTGGGATCATAAACAAAGGTTTTCCCTGCGACCTCGGCCGGAACCGCCGTCGCCGCGATCCTGCCCGACTGCAGCGAAGCTCCCTGCCCGCGCTGGAGCATTGCTCCCAGCCGCTGGGCGCTTCGAACCGCGGCCGCGCGCAGGCTCTGGGCATTCTTTCCCCGGACATCGATGGCCGCCACCGAGGATGAGATGATCGGCGAGCCGCCCAGGGCGGCGTCGAACATCACGCCGAAGGTGGAGAAGCTGGCGAACGCGGGCGAGGCGAAGGTGGACTCCATCGCCTGGAGATCGGCCGAGGTGCCGGCCGGGTTGAAAGGCGCATCGGAGGTCGACTCGCCTCCGCAACCCGCCAGGACGACCGACACCAACGCCACCGTCACGACAGATTGCTTGGCGAATTGCAGCACGCGCATGGGTTCCGCCTCCATCAGGAGTGAGCAGTTGAGGGCGGCCCGTGCGTCGAGACGCGGGTCGAAAGCCGCCAAATCACCGACAGAAATGCTCTTGGGGGGGTGCCCAGGCCCCGCACTCTCGCGCGGCGGCCCGGGACTGAGGCGGGTTCAGGCAATGGCTATGCCAACGTTTGCATTTCCTCTCTGGGTTCCACGGCGAATCCTTCGGCCTGCCAGGCTGCCCAGCCTCCTACCAATGCTCGGGCCCGGGGCCATCCTCCCGCTCGAAGCTCTCGCGCCACCCGGGCGCTTGTGGCTTCGTCCTTTCACGCACAGTAGAGCACCACCGTAGCATGATGGTCAAGCCCCAGCTGACGGGCTCGTCGGACCTCATCGTCGGGCGGCA
>DATFQK010000262.1:0-3399 GCA_035264345.1 Gemmatimonadales bacterium
TAGCCCGGAGCCTGGACCCGGAGGCGGTCGGTGGTACCGACCGCACCCCCGCCCGCCCAGGACAGTATCGCCCGGTCGAGCGGAGTGCGTCCCAGCGAAATCCAGGTGGAGTCGGGTGCACTGTATTCTTTCCGGAACACCTCGGCGCCGGCCGGGACCGTCCGTATGTTGGCCGGCCGGACGAACCGGGAACGAAGGACATTGTACACGGAATCGTCCGGCGCCACTGCCTCAACCCGGCGTGCAAGGTTGTAAGTCTTCTCGTTTTCGCCGGCCTCGCTCAGTGCCATCATCCGGGGAATGGCTTCCTCCCTTACCCAATGCCGCTCCCGAGAGGGCTGGGCCCAGCCGAACCATCCGGCGGCAAGCAGCAGCGGCAGCATCACTGCCCCCGCCAGCAGCGGCTTACGGAGCCGGCCGCTCCGGATCACCGAGAGCTGTTCCAGGCGGGACAGCATTTCCTCGGCTGATGTCCAGCGCTGCTCCGGGCTCTTTTCCAGAGAGCGCATGACGATTCCGGTCAGCTCCGGCGGCAGCTCGGGCCGCACCTGGCCGAGCGAGGCGGGTGTCCGGGTGACCTGGGAGGCGAGAATGGCCTGCGGAGTCAGTCCGGTGAAGGGCGGCTTTCCACTCAGCATCTCGTAGCCCAGCACACCGACCGAATAGAGGTCCGAACGGGCATCGATGTTCGATTGTCCCGCCGCCTGCTCAGGGGACATGTAGGCGGAGTGCCCAGGGCAAAGCCCATGGCGGTCAGCGTCTCGGTCGGGTGGTCCTGGCTCTCGGCCAGCGCTTTGGCGACCCCGAAATCCATCACCAGAGCATGGCGGCCGGCCAGCATGATGTTCTCCGGCTTGAGATCCCGATGGACGATACCGCGGCGGTGAGCATGGATCAGGGCGTCCAGGATGTCCTTCAGGATCCGAACGGTGCTCTCCGGCGAAAGCCGGCCCTCGCGAGTGAGCCGTTGACGCAGAGTCTCGCCCTCGACGTACGGCATCACGTAATACAGAGATCCGCCGGTCTCTTCCCCAGCGGGATTTGCGCCGGAATCGATCAGCGTCAGGACATGGGGGTGCTGCAGGTGGGCGGCGATGCGGATCTCACGGAGGAACCGCTCGTCGCCGAGCGCCTCCGCCAGCTCAGGATGAATCACCTTAATGGCGACCTGGCGATCGTGCTTGAGGTCGTGCGCCAGCCACACCGTCGCCATCCCTCCGCGGCCAAGCTCTCGCTCTACCCGGTAGTTGCTGGGAAGCACGGACTGGAGCCGGGCAAGAACGTCGGACACGGGATGATCCGGGCTGTGATGGATGGCTTACGTTACAGCCGTCCCTTGTCCTCGAACACCCCCGCCTCCCGCTGTCCTGCCGATGCGGATGCCTTATCTTGGCAACGCGTGGGGAAGATGCCGACGACCCGGCAAGAGGAATCAGTCTATGCATACCAAGACAATTGCCCATCAATTCGGGATCTCCAGCCGTGTCCTGGAGAAGAATCTGGATGGGGTTTCCCACCAGGAGAGCCTGATCAACCCTCAGCCTGGTGGCAGTTGTCTGAACTGGCTGCTGGGACACCTCACCCGCTCCCGCAATCAGGCCCTCGCCCTCTTAGGCCAGAAGCCGATGTTTCCGAGCGAGGAGTTCGACACCTACGACGACAACGGCGGGAAGCCCTTCCGGCCTGAGACCGCCATTGCGTTCGATGAGCTGAAGCGGCGTTTCAGGGCGCTGCAGGAGCCGCTGGTGAATGGCCTGAACGGCTTGGCTCCCGAGGCTATGGACCGGCCGGCCCCCTTCAGCCCGACGGGAAACCCGAAGGAGACTCTGGGCAGCCTCCTGGTATCACTGGCATTTCATGAAGCGTACCACGTCGGACAGACTGGCATCCTGCGGCGAATCGTTGGGCGGGAAGGGGTTATCAAGCCACCCCGAATACCGGTGGCCAGGTAGGCTTTTCAACGTCTAGTCTGACTGCGCGGTTCTTGTCACAATCACCGAGGGGTATGGCATGTTGAGTAGACAAACTTCGATCCTGATCTGCACGTTCGCCCTCTCTGTGGTTGCAGCGCGGGTAACGCCGGCCCAGAGCTTGCCCCGAGCGGAGCGAGAGGTGACCTCCCAGACCGAGCTCGGCACCGAGAAGCTCCCGGCCGGATTCATCAAGGAGTTCGGCACCATGTGGACCTTCGAGGCCGCGCCGCTCGATTACTGGAAGGCGCGCTACGGGTTCACGCCCACCCAGCAATGGCTGGATCACGTCCGCCTCGCGTCGATCCGGCTGCCCAACTGCTCCTCCTCTTTCGTGTCCTCCCGCGGTCTGGTGATGACCAATCATCACTGTGCCCGCGAGTGCATTACTGCGGTCTCCACGCCCGACTCGAACTTCCAGGAGATCGGCTTCGTGGCGAAGACCCAGGCCGACGAGCGAAAGTGTCCCGGCCTGTATGTAGACCAGTTGCAGGGCATCGAAGACGTCACCCCGAAGGTTCAGAAAGCCATCACAGCCACGACACCCGCTCGGCAGGTGTCCCAACGCAATGCGGCGATCGACAGCCTGGAGAAGGCCTGCGAGACTGGGCCGGACGTCCAGTGTCAGGTAATCACCTACTACCAGGGCGGTGCGTATTCGCTGTATCGGTTCAAACGCTTCAGCGACCTGCGCCTGGTGATGGCCCCCGAGGAGGCGATCAGCTTCTATGGCGGCGACCCGGACAACTTTACCTACCCCCGCTACGACCTCGATCTCAGCCTCATGCGGGTCTACGAGAACGGCCAGCCTTACCAGCCCAAGGACTACCTGAAGTGGAGCCGGGACGGAGCCAAGGAGGGCGACCCGGTATTCGTAACCGGAAATCCGGGCTCGACCGGCCGGCTGCTCACTGTCGCCCAGATGGAGTACCTCCGCGACGTGCAGTACCCGGCTCAGCTCAGCTCGTACGACCGCAACCTGGCGGTGATGGAGGAGATGTCGAAGCAGGATGAGGAGACCAGGCGGGCCTTGGAGAACCAGATCTTCAGCCTCAAGAACTCCAAGAAGGCGGTGACCGGCTATCTCTCCGGGCTGCAGGACTCAGCCGTAATGGTCAAGAAGCGCGCATTCGAGCGCGACTTCCGCCGTCGGATCAACGCGGATCCCAAGCTCAAGGCTCGCTACGGCACCAGTTGGGACGCCATCGCCACCGCGCAGCGGCAGCTGGCCGGCATATCCAAGCAGCAGCGCTGGTACAGCTTCAGCGGATCGCCGTTGCTGAACGTCGCCGGGGGGCTGGTGCGGATTCCGGAGCAGGCCAAGCTCCCCGACTCGCTTCGGTTGCCGCAGTACCGGGCGGGCGGACTCGATCTGATCAAGGGCTCTATTGCAGGACCGATCGAAACCGATCCCGAGGCCGAGAAGCAC
>DATFQK010000263.1:0-2154 GCA_035264345.1 Gemmatimonadales bacterium
CACCTGTGTGCGCCGAACTACTGCCGCCGCTATCGGCCCGCTGCCCGGTTCCCCGAGCCGATCGATACCTCGACCTGTCACGTCGGTTTCCGCTGCATCGTCCGCGCGGGAACCGGTGTCACATTGGGCTTGGTCTGATGCGATGCTCCCTCTTTCTGATTACGCTCTGGGCAGTCTTGCCCGCGGCGATCGGCCAGGCGCAGGAGAAAGCATCGGTCGTCAGCAACAGCCAGAGCCAGACGCTCACCCGGAGCCAGACCCTCACCCAGAGCCAGGCGCTGACCCAGAGCTGGGCCACTCCGCTCGGCCAACATATCGCCTGTCCTGACTGCAATCCTCCGAAGCGATTCTGGGCCGGCGCCTGGGAGCTGATGGCGGTGCAGTTCGTCCCCTGGGCCTTCACCAAGTGGGTGACCGAGGGTGAGTGGTCGAACATTTCGTTCCACACCTGGGCCGACAACATCAAGTTTCCCTGGCAGTGGGACAACAACAAGTTCAACAACAACCAGTTCGCCCACCCCTATCATGGCAGCCTCTATTTCAACGCCGGCCGGACCAACGGTTACAACTTCTGGCAGTCTGCCCCGTGGGCCTTTGCCGGTAGTCTGATGTGGGAGCTCTTCGGCGAGGTCTGGGCCCCTTCCCCCAACGATCTCGCCAACACCACGCTGGGCGGAATCACTCTGGGGGAAATGCTGTTCCGCTTTTCATCGCTCACGCTGAAGAACGAGGCGACCGGCTCGAATCGAATCGTCCGCGAGGTAGGCGCGGGTTTGATCAACCCGGTCCGGGGATTCAACCGGTTGATCCGGGGCGAAGCCGGCCGCATCTCTGAGACACCACCCGATTGGCGCCCTACCCGAATCCAGGCATCGATGGACGCGGGGTATCGCCGATTCTCCACCTCTGCATCGCTGGGTGACGAGGGCGCGCTCGATCAATCGTTTGTCCAGTTCTCGGTGTTTTACGGCGATCAGCTCGGTGATCTGGGAAAGGAGCCGTTCTCCGCCTTTCAGGTCTTCGGCACCCTTGCGAGTCACTCCAGCAATGAGAAGCCACTCCAGGAGCTCCGAGTGCGGGGCAACCTCGCCGCCAAGCCAGTGGGCTCCGATGGGAACAAGCTGCTCGCCGGCTTCATGACCTACGAATACCTCCAGAATCCGGTGGTGGACTTTGGCGCGCAGGGCTTTCAGGGCGGCCTTCTGGTCACCAGCTCGAAGCCCGGCAGATCCATGCAGCTGTACGGCGAAGCGATGGCGCGGGTGAATCCGATCGCGGCAATCCGGTCGGACTACTTCGTCACCGCTGAGGGGCGGGACTACGACTACGGAATCGGACTGGGTGGCCGGGTGGAAGGGCGGGCCCTGTGGCCGGGGAAAGCCACGGTCCGTCTCAACGGCGGGTATATATGGCTGCCGGTCGTCAGTGGTTTCCCCGGCAATCATCAGCTCTGGACCCTGAGCACCGAGGCGCGAGGGTATTACCGAGGCAAGTACGGAGCCGGGGTGATGTACCAGCGGCTGTGGAAGAACAGCAACTACACCTTCAACCCCGATGTGAATCAGGACATGTCCGAGGTTCGCGTCTTCCTTTCTCTCGCCATCCCGAGATGGGAGGAGCAATGAGGAGCCGACGGGTCAGGAGCCGGCTGGCGGTATGTGGCCTGGCCCTTGTGCTGGGATGCCAGGACTCGATCGTGCGGCTGCTCGGTCCGGAGAACGATCCTCAGACCGTCATTACCCCCCAAGAGTTCCGGTTTTCCGCGACAGATCTGCGGAACGTGAATGACCGGGAGACCTGGACCTGGCCCAACTCGGCGCCGCAGGCCTCGGTGCATCATAGCAGCTTCCTGCATCACGGCTACGGCATACTCGTCGTGCTGGACGCCGTGGGTCAGGTGGTCGACTCGACGTTGCTCGAGTACAACCTGGACACCGAAACCCGGCCGGGAACTCCCGGGAACTGGACGCTCATCCTGATCCTCGCCTCTGCCCGCGGGCGGGCCGCCTTCGAGATGACCCCGAAGCCGTGAGAGTGCGGGAAGGAGTGACATGAGCATGGCAACCCTGCTTCCGCTCCTGCTCAAGACCAGCCTCGCGCTGCTGGTATTCTCCCTGGGTCTCAGTGCCACACTGCAGGACACCACCCATCTCT
>DATFQK010000264.1:0-2273 GCA_035264345.1 Gemmatimonadales bacterium
CCGGCTTTTCTTTGCCACCAAAGTCTGGATTCTGAAGGAGCGCTTTGCCCTCCCAGCAACGGTGTAGTGCCTGCGACGAGATAGCGGGAAAGATGTCGGCCCCGGGTGGCGTGATCCACAACGACGGGCTCTGGTTCGTCAGTCACCACACGGGTCCGTACACCGATCCGGGTGAGCTGATCATCAAAACCCACCGGCACTGCGAGTCTCTGGCAGAGCTGACCGGAGAAGAGGCGGACGCGCTGGGACCAGTGCTCCATGCGGCCGTCGCGGCTCTGGAGCAGGTGGTGGCCGCGGAACGCATCTACGCCGTATCTTTCAATGAACGGATTCGGCACGTTCATTTCCTTCTCCTTCCCCGTACCGCCGCTATGCCCCGGGGCCACGTCATTTCGGATCTGTACCGGAGAGCGCGCAACCTGCTGCGCAGCGCCCGCGTGCTCCGGAATCCCACCGCCGCCGAGCGGGCAGATGTTGCGGGGCGTATTCGCGCTGAATGGCGGCCTTGAACTGTTCCATCATCCGCCTTGACAATGACGCCGACGCGCAGCGCTGCGCCCATCTCATGGCCGGCTCGGAGCCCTGGCTGACCCTGGGCCGGACCTATGAGGCCTGTCTTGCCATCATCCAGGATCCCACCCGCGAAGTGTACCTCCTCAACTCTGACACCAAGCTTGCGGGTTTCCTGATTGTCTGCATGACCGGAGCCTTCGTCGGGTACATCCAGACGATCTGCATCGATCCATCCCGGCGGGGGCTGGGGCTGGGAACCCTGCTGGTGGAGTTTGCAGAGCGCCGAATCCTGGCCGAGTCGCCCAACGTTTTTCTCTGCGTTTCCTCCTTCAATCCCGGCGCACGACGCCTGTATGAGCGGCTCGGCTACCGGGTGATTGGCGAGCTCACTGATTATCTGGTGCAAGGCCATTCTGAATTGCTCCTCCGAAAGACATCGGGCCCACTCAGCGGGTTTCGCCCCGAGGCTTTCGTCGAAGTGGGCGGTCGGAACGGGGATGGCGCACCCTCAGGAGTGAAGGTAGGATCGGGCATGAGGGAAGCCCGTCTCCGCTCCGAATTCGCGGACCTTTATCCCACCCTGACACCAGGGCAGTGGGAGCCGGCTGCGCGGGTGGCGGAGGTGGTGCTGGCTCGACTCCTTCTGCTGGAGATATCAGAAGCCCCGTTGCACGACCGGATTCTGAACGAGGAGCACTTCGAATTTCGGGGAGAAACCCCGGACGGAGCGCCACGGCACCCCCGCTCGCGCGCGGCGGACGAGGGCGAGGCCTGATGGAGGATCCGCGTTACCCGATTGGCCGCTTTGCCTTCGACGGGAAGGCGTCGCCTCAGCTTCGGGAGCGTTGGATCGGCGAGATTGCCGCCGCACCGGGTGCCTTGCGCGCGGCGGTCACCGACCTTTCACCGGCCCAGCTGGACACGCCGTACCGGGATGGTGGCTGGACCGTGCGACAGGTCGTGCACCACGTACCCGACAGCCACCTCAATGCCTATACCCGGCTGAAGCTGGCGCTGACCGAGGATGAGCCGGTAATCAAGCCCTATGATGAGGCGCGTTGGGCCGAGCTGGCCGACGTACAGGTAACGCCGGTAGAGACGTCGCTGACCCTGCTCGAGTGCCTGCACCGACGCTGGGTTCTATTGCTGCGCTCACTGGGACCCAAGGACATGAGCCGGCGCTTTCGGCATCCCGAGCAGAACCGCAGCATCGGCCTGGACGAGGTACTCGCCATGTATGCCTGGCACGGCCGGCATCATGTAGCCCATATCACCTCGCTCCGCTCCCGAATGGGATGGGAGTAGCCACCTGCATGGAGAGTCGTAGTCCGTGAGCTCTGTTCTTATTCGCACTGCCGGCCTGCTGCTGCTCTCCAACATCTTCATGACATTTGCCTGGTACGCTCACCTGCGAAACCTGGCGGACAAACCGTGGTACCTGGCTGCGATCATCAGCTGGAGCATTGCGCTGTTCGAATATCTCCTGCAGGTGCCGGCAAACCGAATAGGCTACACGGCGCTATCGCTGGCGCAGCTCAAGATCGTCCAGGAAGTCATTACCCTGCTTGTCTTCGCGCCGTTTGCGGTGATCTACATGAAGCAGCCCATCAAGCTGGACTATCTCTGGGCCGCTCTGTGCCTGGTGGGCGCAGTGTATTTCGTGTTCCGCTCCCCTTGATGCTGATCCACCCGGGGTGTTCCTGGGCTCTCCTGGCCGGAACACTCGTGGCTCTGCCGGCCTACGCACAGGGCGCGCACGA
>DATFQK010000265.1:0-7837 GCA_035264345.1 Gemmatimonadales bacterium
TCCTTCCAGGGATGATGCTCGAACGCGTTTTCCCGGAGGGGAGCCAGCTCGGTCGCGAGTTGCCGCCGCATGGCCATGGTGAATGACGAGGTCACGCCGACGTGCTGCAGCACGCCCCGGTCGTCGTAGAGACCCAGCAGCAACGATCCCACCACACCCTTTCCCGTCTTGTGCCAGCGGAATCCCGCCACCACGCAGTCCGCTGTGCGCACGTGTTTGATCTTCAGCATGGCCCGCTTGCCCGGCTGGTACCGGCTGTCGACCGGCTTCGCGATGACTCCATCCAGGCCGGCGCCTTCGAACTGATCCAGCCACTGGAGCGCCTTTTTCCGGTCATTGGTCATGGGGGTGAGATACACCGGAGGCCCTAGCTTTGCCGCGAGGCGTTCCAATCGCCGCCTCCGCTCCTGCTGCGGAGCATCCATCAGACTCTTTCCCTCTACCGCCAGGAGATCGAAGGCCACGAACGAGGCCGGCGTCTCCTTGGCCAGTTTGGCCACGCGTGAGGCCGCCGGATGTAACCGGAGCTGCAGGAGGTCGAAGTCGAGGCCGTGCGGGGTCATGATCACGATCTCTCCGTCGAGTACGCAACCCGCAGGAAGCTTCTCCAGCAGGCTTTCGTGCAGCTCAGGGAAGTAGCGATCGAAGGGGCGGAGGTCGCGGCTCTGGATGTAGACCTCCGACGCTCCCCGAAACACGATGGAGCGGAAGCCGTCCCACTTGGGCTCGTACAGAAAGCTACCCTCCGGGGGCAAACTGTCGGCCAGCTTGGCCAGCATCGGTTCGATCGGAGGCTCTACCCCGGTGGCGGTTTGGGCTTTGGAGCTCATGGATCCCAAGTTACTCCCGCAGGCGCACACCGTAATCCCGGGGCGCCTCTGAGCCGGGACCCAGCAAAAAGCGGTAGCCCTTACCAGCTCAGCCAGCAACTCGCCTTGACGGCGAGCACGTTCCGTGACTCGCCGCCGGCGAAGAGCGCGTTCACATCCCGGCTCAGCCGCAGGTTTCCGAACGACTCGTCGTTTGCCCGGTTCTGCTGCCAGACCAGGAACAGCGTTGACCCGGGGCTCCACTCCCAGCGCAGAACCGCGTTGGCCCTCAGTGAGCGGATGGTGAAATCCTGCTGGGGAACGATGAACGAAGCTCCTCCGTCTCCCGGATCGACTTCGGCTCCCTCGCTGGTCGGTGTTATGGTGCCCTTGTCTCGACCGTACACCAAGAAGTCATAGGTTCGGGGACTGCTGAATTCCTTCAGGTCGGTAAAGTCACCGGCAGAAATGAGGGGCTGGAAGAAGAACTGCAGGCTGAGGGTAGGGGTGAAGGTCCAGTCCAGGCGGGCAATCATGGATAGCTCGCGCTGATCCAGGTTGGCAAAGACGTAGCGTGAGCCGAAGGTCGCGGTTGCCGCCGGGTCCGCTACCGTGGTCACATACTGTGCCTTGGTCCGATTCAAGGTTAGCGCAGGGCCCAGGCTCAGGTGAAAGGCCGGCGAGGGCCGCACGCCGAGCGTCAGGTCAGCCTCGGTCCGATGTTCGTCGGCGCCGGTCCACGACTGGGTAAAGTTTGCCGACAATCTGGTGGTCTTTCGGGTATCTGAATTCACCGTCACCCGTACGTCGCTGAAGTGCGGCTGCCGAGCGATCGGTCCACCTCGAGTCAAGCGGTCATCATAGACCGGCGGAGCATAGTCGCCGCGTAGCTGAAAGTCCCAGAAGTTCCGGAGCTGGGCCCCAAAAATGAATCCGTATGAGCCGAAGATCAGATCGCCGTCGAAGTTCCACTGATGGTTGGTGAACGGAAAGATCTGATAGTTCCGGAACACTTTGCCGGGCTGCCGCTCATGGTACTCCAGGTCGGTGGAGATGCCGCGCTGTGAGGCATCCGACTGAAAGCCGAGGTCGTTCGACTCGAAAGCAGGGCTGACCTCCTGATACACCAGGCCGCCCTCCCAATGCCGGCCGCTATTCTTCGCCAGGGCCAGCTGATAGGAGTAACCGGTGAACGAGGTGCGGGTAGAATCGTAGTGAAAGCTGGTGGCATCGGGGCGCTGGTAGTACCGCGCGCTCGACCGCTGAGTTCGAGCGATCGCGTCCGGCGTGCCGCCAACCCGGCTGATCCCCAGGGCACCGTCAAACGACCAGGTGCGATTGGACCAGGAGTTGGTAAAGTCGGCGCCGAACAGGTACGCACTGCTCCGCAACAGCGACATCAGCTGGGCGTCGCTCTGATCCCGGTTTACCGCGGTGCCAATGACGCCGAGGGTGGTATTGCCCTCTCGAAGATCCTTGCGAACCCGCCCCACGAAATAGTTGGTCAGCGGCTCGACCGGAGCCGTTACCCTCGACCCCACGTCGTTCACGTAGCGCGCCTGCTCGCCTGCGGTCACCGCATCCAGAACGCCCAAAGACCAGCCGGAGTGGGTACGCCCGGTCAGCTTGGCGGCGGTACGGATCGAGGTCTCCGTGGGCCGGTCCAGATAGCTCACCCCATCGCCTTCGAGGTTGCGCTGCGGCTCGCGGCCGATCCGACGGCTGAAGAAGAACTCCGGAAAGTTGAAGCTGTTGTTCGCCCGAATCCCGCCAAAGCGAAAGACGTCGGCGCCCTCGACAAAGAAAGGTCGCTTCTCTGGGTAAAACGTCTCGAAGGCGCTGAGGTTCACGACCGCAGGGTCGACCTCGACCTGGCCGAAATCCGGATTCACCGTGGCGCTGAGAGTCAGATCGCTGGTGAGACCGTACTTGAGGTCGAGCCCGGCCGAGCCGTCATAGTCGTGTCCGCTCCGAAACGGATCGCCCGCTACGGTGGGCTGGTAGGCTGCTCGAGCGAGCAGATACGGCGCCATCTCCAGCCGCCGTTGCGGCTGCAGCTTTCCCAGACCGACGAGATGGGCGTAGCGGCTGACGCCGCCGAACTCGCTCTTGGGCACAAAGGAAAACCAGTCCTCCTCGCCCTTCCGCAGGATCTTGCGATACAGCTGAATGCCCCAGATGCCATTCGCGGTCGAGTTGTACCGCAATTGAGAGAGCGGGATGCGGAGCTCCGCCGTCCAGCCGAGCGAGTCGACTTGGGTGGCGCTCTCCCAGACGGGGTCCCAGGAGTCGTCTTCGTCGCTCCCCTGCGCCGAAGAGCCCAGAATGCCGTCCAGGATGGCGCCTCCGGGCGTTATCCGAAACCGGACCCCACTCAGATGGTCGTGGAAGGTGTCGAGATACACGTCGAACTCGTCGGACTCGACATCGTCATCGCGGCGGGCCAGCACTGCCTTGACCCGACCCGGCCCTCGATCGTAGAGCCGAGCTCCGATATAGAGTGCATCCGTGCCGATCAACACGCGCACCTCGGTCTTCTCGGTGGCAGGCTCGCCCTCGATCGGATCGGTCTGGATGAACCCCGACGCGGGCTCCGCCTGCGCCCATGCCGGCTCATTCAGCTGCCCGTCCACTTCGACGCTCCCCTCCAGCTGGACAGCCCGGATCTCCCGGGCCTGGGCGTGTGCACCGCCGGCGCGAACCGAATCGCGGGACTGGGGGGGTGAGGGGTGCTGCAGGGTGGCAAGCATGATATAGGCAAGCGGGATGGAAATTCCGCTGAGCATACGACTCCTCGGCTGATGGCTCCCTGGCTGCAGGGGTCTTTGATACGGCACCACACCGAAAGGTTGTCAGCTAGATTGGCAGTTTCCGAACCGGAGGTCCAAGTGAAAGAAGCGGCGGCCGAGGATCGCCTGCCCCGGGGGCAGGTGCTCACCAGGAAATGGCCGGTCCTGACCTATGGCGAGACGCCGCCTCTGGATCTCGCCAGGTGGACCTTCCGCTGTTTTGGGCTGGTTCAGGAGCCGGTGACATGGACCTGGCAGGAGTTCCTCGAGCTTCCCCGGGTTCAGGTGATCTCCGACGTGCATTGCGTCACCCGCTGGAGCCGCTTCGACAATCGGTGGGAGGGAGTGGCCGTGCCCGAGATACTTCGCCGGGCTCGGGTCCTCCCCGAGGCCAGCGCGGTGATGGTCCACGCCGATCCGGATTACACCACCAACCTCCTGCTGACGGACCTGGCCAGCGAGGATGCTCTCCTCGCCTACCGGCACGACGGCATCCCTCTTCCGGTGGAGCACGGCGGTCCGTGCCGTTTGGTCGTACCCCGCCTGTACTTCTGGAAAAGTGCCAAGTGGGTGCGCGGGTTCGAGTTTCTCGATCAGAACGCGCCCGGGTTCTGGGAGCAGAACGGCTACCATCTGAGGGCGGATCCCTGGAGAGAAGAGCGCTACTCGGCCCAGGAAACCGACGCAATGCAACGGATGCGGGCAGAGTCCGCTCGGCGCCGCCGGGCACTTTGATCGCAAGAACCGGAGCGCCATATCGGGCGGGAGGCCGTAGACTGATCGTCAGGAGTCAGAACCTGAAACTGAAAGGACGATCAATGAGCGTTCCAGCCATCACTCGGCATCCCGGCGAGCTCCACTACGCGATCGGCCGTTGTTCCCTGGGCTCCGTCCTGGTCGCCGGGGGAGAGCGGGGGCTCTGTGCCGTTCTCCTGGGCGACGATGCGGAATCCGTTACCCGCGAGCTGGAAAAACGATTCCCCCAGACCACTCTGCTCCGGCGAGACCAGGACCTGGCTCAATACCTGTCTCAGGTGGTTGGACTGATCGAAGCCCCTGGCCGACCCCTCGACCTCCTGCTCGATCTTCGTGGCACCACCTTTCAGCAGCGGGTCTGGCAGGCGCTCCGGGAAATTCCTGCGGGCACTACCTCCACCTACACCGAAGTGGCCAGCCTGATCGGAGTGCCCAAGGCCGTCCGGGCGGTGGCTCGCGCCTGCGCCACCAATCCCCTGGCGCTGGTGGTCCCCTGCCATCGTGTGGTCGGAAAGGATGGCGGTCTCACCGGCTACCGCTGGGGACTGGAGCGGAAGCGGATCCTGCTGGAACGGGAGTCCCAGCGGTGAGCGCGCCGGCGGTTATGGCCGCGCCATACAACTGGCTGGAGCTGGAGCGGGAGCTCGACACCCAGGGCAACGCGGTGCTGCATCAGCTCATCTCCCTGGAGGAGTGCGGGCAGCTGGCCGCACTCTACGATCAGGACGGTGGCTTTCGCTCCCGTGTTGTGATGGCGCGGCACGGCTTCGGCCGGGGCGAGTACAAGTACTTCGACTACCCACTGCCGCCGCTCATTGCCGAGCTCCGCACCAACCTGTACCAGCAGCTGGCTCCAATCGCCAACCGGTGGAATGAGGCCATGGGTATCGAGGTGCGCTACCCCGGCAGCCACGCCGAGTTTCTGGAGCGCTGCCATCAGGCCGGGCAGCGCCGGGCCACGCCGCTTCTCCTACGCTACGCGGCAGGGGACTACAACTGTCTGCATCAGGATGTCTACGGTGAGCACGTCTTCCCGCTGCAGGTCGCTATCCTGCTGTCACGGCGGGAACAGGACTTTACCGGGGGTGAGTTCGTCATGACGGAACAGCGCCCCCGGATGCAGTCCCGGGCGGAAGTGGTGCCTCTCGGCCAGGGTGATGGGGTTCTCTTCACCGTGCGGCAGCGGCCGGTGCAGGGCTCCCGCGGAGTGTATCGGGTCAACCTGAGGCACGGCGTGAGCCGGATCCGGTCGGGCCGGCGGCACACCCTGGGCATCATCTTTCACGATGCGGAGTGAGCGGCCCGGTTTGGCCCGGAGGACGCGGCTCTCTGCAGCAGGAGCTCGCGTTCCCGCGCGTTCCTGGTCAGCGAGGCCGCACGCTCGAATTCGTGCCGGGCCTCCTCATTCCGACCCAACTTCGTGAGCAGGTCGCCCCGAACGGCTGGCAGCAGATGATACTCTTCGAGCAGGGGGTCGGTCAGCAGCTTGTCTGCCAGCTCCAGACCCGCGGTCGGTCCATAGGCCATGCCCACCGCGACCGCACGGTTCAATTCCACGACCGGAGACGGGGTGAGCTGCGCCAGCCGCGCGTATAATGATGCGATGAGGGCCCAGTCGGTCTCTTCGGCCACTCGCGCACGGGCGTGACACGCGGCGATCGCAGCCTGCAACGCGTACGGCCCCAGGGAACCGCCCAAAGCCTCGGCCCGCGCGAGCGCCGCCAGACCACGCCGGATCAACAGCTGATCCCATCGTGCCCGATCCTGTTCCAGCAGGAGGATGGGTTCGCCCTGGGGACCAGTTCGGGCGCGGAGCCGTGAGGCCTGGATTTCCATCAGGGCAACCAGTCCATGGACCTCCGGCTCCTGCGGGGTCAGCTCCGCGAGGATCCGTCCCATGCGGAGTGCTTCTTCACAGAGCTGCGGCCGGATCCAGTCGTCTCCGGCGGTGGCCGAGTAGCCTTCATTGAAGACCAGGTAGAGAACGCCTAGCACCGATGAGAGACGAGCCTGAAGCTCGTTGCCCCGAGGAACCTCGAACGGCACGTGAGCGTCGGCCAGAGTACGTTTGGCGCGAACGATTCGCTGCGCGATGGTCGGCTCCGCCACCAGAAAAGCCCGCGCGATCTCCGGGGTGGTCAGCCCGCCCACCAATCGGAGGGTGAGCGCGACTCGTGCTTCCGTAGACAGCACCGGGTGACAGGCCATGAACATGAGCCGGAGCAGATCGTCGCCGATATCATCATCCAGGGCGGCGTCGAGATCGGAAGCCGCGGTCTCCTGGCGGATCTCCATCTCATGGCCAACCTGCACGTGCTTGCGGTCGAGCATCTTGCCTCGCCGCAGCTGGTCGATGGCGCGATGCTTGGCCGTGGCCATGAGCCAGGCACCAGGCTTCTCGGGGATGCCCGACTCCGGCCAGCGTTCCAGTGCGATGACCAGCGCATCCTGGGCCAGGTCCTCGGCCAGGCCCACGTCTCCCACCAGGCGAGTCAGCCCGGCAATGAGTTTGGCCGATTCGATTCGCCAGACGGCGTCTATGGCGCGGTGGGTGTCGGCAACGGTCACGAGTCCCAATTTAAGGCGAACGGGGGAAAATCATGCGCTGCGCAGCGCTGATTCCATTGATGGTGGTGGTTTCGATCAGGGCGGGCGCGGCTCAGCGGAGGAGCATGGTCGGTGACCCGGCGGGCTGGACAGCTTATACCAGGGCGTTCGACGCCTTCGCTAAGCGCGACAGTGTAGTCGGGGCCAGCACGCTTCTTCTACATGATGGGAAGACTACGGCTCACCATGAGTACGGCTGGGCCGATCGGGAGCGGAAGCAGCGGGTGGACGAGCGAACCATCTTCCACTGGGCCTCGATCACCAAGACGCTCACCGCCATCGCCATCATGCAGCTGCGCGACCGGGGCAAGCTCTCGCTGGACGACAAGATCATCCGCTACGTGCCCGAGCTGCGGCAGGTCCACGACAGCTTCGGGTCCATCGACGAGATCACCATTCGGATGCTTCTCTCCCACTCCGCCGGGTTCCAGGATCCCACCTGGCCCTACAAGCGGGGCCTGCCGTGGGAGCCGTTCGAACCGACTCGCTGGGAGCAGCTGGTATCGATGATGCCCTATCAGGAGATCATCTTCCGGCCGGGTTCTCGATTCGGCTACAGCAATCCGGCGTTCATTTATCTGGCTCGGGTCATCGAGCAGCTCACTGGAGATCCCTATCAGAGCTACATCCAGAAGAACATCTGGACGCCACTGGGTCTGGGCTGGAGTTACTTCGGGACAACCCCGTACTACCTCGCGCCCTGGCGCTCGAACAACTACACGGTTCGCCGGGACAGCTCGGATCGAGTGGGGGTGCAGGGAAACAGCCCGGATTTCGATCCCGGGGTCACCATTCCGAACAGCGGCTGGAACGCGCCTCTCACAGATGTGGCCGTTTACTTGAGCTTTCTTGCCGGTAGCGGCCAAGGGGACACCG
>DATFQK010000266.1:0-4662 GCA_035264345.1 Gemmatimonadales bacterium
CGCTCTGGTCAACCGGCGAAGCGCCAGGCGACAGGTAGGCCAGCCGCTCGTAGATCTGATCGCTGATGTCGCGGGCCACGGTTTCACTCACCAGCGGAGGGATGAGCGTCGAGGGCTCACCGGTGGCGGCGATGACCACCGTCGAACACCCGGGGCAATCTTTCTCCCGCTCTCCGCAGTTCGCCAGCCACCCACCGAGGCATAATAGAAATGTTGTCCGGACCGCTGACCTCATTGAATGCCCCATGTAAGGATGAAAGCGATCCGCCCCACTCGTAACAGCTCACGGAAGGTCGGAGAATACAGCAACATATCACTTTGGCTCAAAGGGCATGCCTTTGCAGCCACTGTGCGCTTGTGCTCGCACTGGTGGTGGGTGAGCCCTGCAGCGATGCGAGGGGAAGGGTTACCGCGAGATTTCGCCAGCAAGGGGACTACGTCGCTGCAGGAAAGGCTCCTGCAGGCCTGAGCGACTAGGCGGCGGCGGACATCCTCCCGATCGACCGAAGGAAAGCCTCGAAGATGTCGGGCCGCCACCAGGCACGGCATTCCTGCATCCGGCCCAGCGCGTCGGCGACCGTAAGCGCGCCCCGATAGCTCCGGCTGGTGGTCAGCGCATCGAACACGTCCACGATGCAGATGATCTGCGCATTGACCGGGATTTCGTCGCCCTTGAGCCGGTCGGGATATCCCGTTCCGTCGTACTTCTCGTGGTGCCAGCGAATGATCGGCTTGATGTCCCAGGGAAACTCCACCGTCGCGATCAGCTCGAGCCCCCAGACCGGGTGCATCTGAATCACCCGGAACTCCTCCGGCGTGAGCGAGCCCGGCTTGTTGAGGACCTCGTGCGGCACCCGGACCTTGCCCAGGTCGTGCAGATACGCGCCGATTCGGATGGTGGTCTGCTGCTGCTCGTCCAGTCCCAGCTCGCGAGCCACGCCAAGGGCATAATCGGCCACCCGCTCGCAGTGACCGTAGGTGTAGCTGTCCGAGGATTCAATCGATTGACCCCACTCGCGAACCACCGCGAAGTAGGTCTCTTCCAGCTTGAGCACCTTGGTCGAGACGTCAACCAGGTCGACCCGGGCGTCGAGCCGCCCGAACAGCCGGTGCGCCGCGTTCAGCAGCTTCAGCGCCTCCTGATTCCGACCCATGCTCTGATAGAGCAGGGCCAGTTCCCGGGACGCTTCGGCCTCGCTCAGAATCGAGCCAGTGCTCACCGCCAGATCCACCGCCGAGCGGAGCCGGGATTCGGCCAGGGCATGCCGGCCGGTCTCCCGGTACACTCGCCCGATCAGCTTGTAGGCATCGGCCTTGTCCAGCCGGGAGCCCACCTGGTCGAAGATGCCGAGCGCGGCCTCCGCATTCTGGCGGGCCTGCTCGTAGTGTTGCCGCGCCATGTGGACCTCGGCGTGGTTCAGCAGCCCCAACCCCTGGAGGTGGACGTCGCCGATCGCCTTGGCCATCTCCAGGCTGCGGCGGAAGTAGCGGTCGGCGTCGTCCCACAGCTCGCGGTCGGCGCTCACCATGCCCAGGTTGTGGTAGGCAATGGCGCAGCCACGGTCGTCGGCAATGCTCTCGAACGCCCCCAGTGAGCGTTGGTAATGAGCCAGGGCTTCGGCCAGAGCACCCTGGATGTTGGCCAGGATGCCCAGATTCTGCTCGGTGCGTCCCCGAAGCTCAGCGCTGGCGCCGCCCAGCTCCAGTGCCCGGTAAAACTTCTCCCTGGCCTGCTCGATGGCGCCGGACTCGAAGTCAAACCCAGCCAGCGCATTGAGGGCTTCGGCGGCCAGCACCGAGTCGCCGATGGCCAGGCTGGTCTCATAGCTCCGCTGGCAGAGCGAGCGAGCTAGATCGCCTTCATTGCGGTGATGGTGAACTACTCCCAGGCGGCGGAGCGCCTCGGCCAGCACGCCGCGCTCGCCGGTGCCTTCAGCCGCTTCGATCGCGGCGGTATAACGCTGCACTGCCTCCAGCATGGCACCCACTCGCTCGTGGGCGCGGGCCTGCTGCAACAGCCCGGCGGCCGAAGCCGGCTCCTGCGTCGAGTGCAGCTTCGGAGGGATGCGTTCGCCCGGGCTCTTCATCAGTAGGCCACCGCGTACCGGGAAAAGTGGAAGATCAGGCCTTTGACCTGGCTGCTGCTGCTGAAATCGTACGAGAACGTCGGCTCCAGGACGTTCAGCTCCTCGTCGGTGTAGACGATCCGCTTCCAGTGCTTGACGTTGGGGCAGTTCTTGTAGCTCAGCGTCAGCACTGCCGGGCGCTCGAAAAACAGGCCTTCGGGGCTGAATCGAACCGAGTTCGCCGTGCCTTCCACCTGCTCCATCGTGATGACCACACGATGGGAGAGCGCTCCCTGAGGAATCCTGAGGTTATGATTGCCGACAACGATCAGACCCCCTGACCGCCCGATCTCGACCGTCGCCGAAGCATACGGTTGGGGGTCACACACCAGCACACTGGTGCCCGGTACACTGGGATCCTGCGCTGCCAGAGTGGTGTCTTCCGGAAACGGCGGCATCGTGTCCAACGGCACCGTTGTGCCCGTGTCGGTGGGGGAGGCCACCGCTCCCGTGTCAACCGGCGCTCCGGCTGAGCTGTCGGCCGGTACCGGTGGAACGCTGTCCGCGGGGATCCCGACCACTGGGTTCGGGTCGCCGTCCGGCTGAGTCGCGAGGGGAAGCTCGCCCGCCGTGCAGCTGACCCCAACCATCAACGCCAATGTGAGCCCAAGGATGAAGAATTTCCGATTCACTGTACGCTCCCTAAGCTTGAGTTGACGTTGTGCGACGATACCGCGGTCGGGCTACCGGCCGCCGGACGATTTTGTCCGGTACGCGGGACACTGGATTGCGGGCATTTCACTTAGGCAAGACTCTCCTCCACCTGGTTGATCCGGATGGCCACGTCGGCCAGATCGCGCCGGGCATCCAGCCGGCCAAACAGGGTACGGGCAATGTTCAGGTAGGCCAGCGTATCCTGCGCCCGGCCCATGGCCTGATAGAGCAACGCCATCTCCCGCGCCACCTCCGCCTCGGCCAGAATGGACCCGGTGCTCACCGCCAGCTCCATCGCGCTCCGCAGCCGCGACTCTGCCAGGGGATATCGTTCGGTCTCCCGATAGGTCCGGCCGATGAGCCGGTAGGCGTCGGCCTTGTCGATGTGGCTGCCCAGCTGATCGAAGATGCCCAGCGCCGACTCGGCACTGTGCCGCGCCTGGTCGTAGTCCTGCCGGGCTAGGTGGACCTCCGCGTAATTCAGCAGCCCCAGGGCTTCCAGATGGATGTCGCCCAGGGCCCGGGCGATTCCCAGGCAGAGCCGGAAGTAGCGGTCGGCATCGTCCCACCGCTCGCAGTCGGCGCTCACCATGCCGAGGTTGTGATAGGCGATCGCGCAGCCGCGGTCATCACCGATGCTCTCGAATGAGAGGAGCGACTGGCGATAATGCGCGATTGCCTCGTCCGGGTCGCCCTGGACGTTGGCCAGGATGCCCAGGTTCTGCTCGGTGCGGCCCCGCAGATGGGCGCTCGATCCACCCAGCTGCAGGGCCTCCTGGAACTTCTCCTTGGCCGAGTGCATGGAGCCGCTCTCCAGATCGAACCCGGCGAGCGCGTTCAAGGCCTCGGCCGCCAGCACCTGGTCACCGAGATCTACCGCGATCTTGTGGCTTCGCTCGCACATCTGCCGGGCCAGGACCGGCTGGCTCCGGCGGTGGTGCACGATGCCCGACCGGCGCAGCGACTCGGCTACAATGGCCCGTTCGCTGGCCCGTTCGGCGGCCTCGACCGCCGCGGTGTAGCACTGCAGGGCTTCAGCCATGCAGCCGCCCATCTCGTGGGCCCTTCCTTCCCGAAGGAACTCCGCGGCGCGGGTGGACCCATTCTCCTGGGTCCACCGGGCCAGCGGGAACGATCGCAATTTGTTTCTCACTCAGTAGGCCACGGCGTAGCGGGAAAAGTGTTCAATCGGACTGGTGACGGTCTTGCTCTGCGCTCTATCGTCGGATCTGAGCTGTTCCAGAATGTTGAGCTGGTCGGTGGTGTAGACGATGCGCTTTGGGGTCGCCGTCGAGAAGCAGTTGTCGTAGCTCATCGTGAGCTCGGCCGGCTGGGCAAAGGTCAGCCCCTCGGGACTGAAGCGGACCGAGTTGGTGACGTCGCTGACCTGCTCCGCGACGATGGTGACGTCTTGCGACAGGGCCCCGGCCGGGATCTCGAGGCTGTGTGTACCGACCTTGATCCTGGCGCCTTTGGGGCCGACCACCTTGGACACGCTGACATAGCGCTGCGGATTACACTGGAGCAGCTCAACGGTAACAACGGTGGGAGTGAGGGTCACGCTGCCGAATTGAGCGACTGGCGGCGGATCGCTGGGCCCCAGGTCGGCGCTGGTGCAGCCCACCCCCAAGCCGAGCGATAACACGATCGCGAGCAGTGGCCGATTGCCATGAAAAGTCATAGCACCATCCTGGGGCCGAGGGTGAGAGAGACTTCACGACCCGGAGCCATGACGGATGTCCGCCATGGTCCGGGAAAAAACTGCTACCGCTGGATTAATACGCCACCGCGTAACGAGAGAAGTGATCAATAGGAGCCGTAACCGCCTTGCTCCTGAAGAGGTCAAGCGACCTCAGTACTTCCAGAACCTTCAGACTCTCGT
>DATFQK010000267.1:0-2831 GCA_035264345.1 Gemmatimonadales bacterium
GCGCCAGGGCTGTGCCAATTGCGGTTCCGTCCGGCAGCATGCCTATGTCCACTCGCTTCATCGTGGCTTGAAGCAGCTGGAGATCCGGCGTGAGTGGTGCCTGCAAAAACGCCCTGCCGGCAAACAGCACCAGCCCCACCAGATCTCCGTGCCGGCGCTGTATAAAGTCGCTTACCACCCGGCGAGCCACGGTCAGACGATTGCCGGGCTGAAAGTCTCCGGCTTTCATGCTGCTGGAGATATCGAGCGCCAGCACGATGTTGCGGGAGCGAAGCCGGATCTCCCGCAGGTCGCGAGGCGCCTGGGGTCTGGCCAGCGCGACGATTGCCAGGACCAGGCACAGGAGCCGGAGTGCCGGAAGCCACCGGCTCACCCGGGCCTTAACACTCCCCGGTGCTCCACTGAGAAACTGGAGGTCGGGCAGCACGAGATGCGCCTCTGGCGGCCGGCGGCGCCGAGCCCACCCGAGCAGAGCATAGCCAGCCGGCAGCGCCAGGAGTCCGAGCAGCCAGGGGTCAGCGAACTGCATCGCTGAGCTCAGCGGTGTGGCACTGGTGCCAGGCTTCCAGCAAGGCCCGGCTGCGCCGCAGAAAATCGCGGGCCGGTGTGGGCTCCGGTATGACTCGCGCAAACTTGACCCGGTCGGCTTCATCCAGGATCTGCTGCAGCCGCTGCCGGAGATCCGCCTCCGTCAGGTGAGGCGGCAAGCTCCAGAGCACCTCGGCTGAGGTGCGCTCCCTGGCGGGCACCTCCTCCGCTGCTTCGAGATAGTCGCGAAGGGTGTCCGTCACCGCGGCGTAGTGCCGGGCCGGAAATCCTTGTTCAGGCCAATGCTCCCGCTCGATCCGCTGCAGCTGCCGGACGGCAATTTCGTAAGGGCTCGGCGCCGTTTGCTCCAGCGGGGCAGGCAGGTCGATTTCGACTTTGCTCGAGGGTGCCGTCCCCCTTCGTCTTCTGCGATAGAACGCAATCAGCCCACCGAGCACCATGAAGCCGGCGACGACCGGCCAAACCGTTGGCCCGGGGGTACGCTCCAGGCCGACGATATCCTTGAGCGACGGATTTCCCGCCGCTAACAGCGGGGCGATGTCGACAAATGCCGAGTCGCTCGCCAGAGTGGCCCGCTGAACTCCCTTGACCGCGCGCATGAAAGGAAGGCCAAAGATCGGGACCGGTTGACGTCCGGGCCGGTAGAATGCGACGCGGGCCTGGCCATGAAAGATCCGGTCCGGCGTGCGCTGAAGCCTTTCCACCGCCAGAATCCGCACTTCCTGGGGAACTGCTCCAAGGGGACGAGGCACGGTGTCGAACAGCAGATCCCGCTCGTCCAGGCGAACCCTGAAGCTCAGGATGACCGTGTCTCCCACCGTTGGGTGGATCGTGCCGCTGGTGACCTCGAATGACTGGTTGGATACCTGCGCCTGGGCGGGCCGGGTCAGGAGACTCGAAACCAGGCTCAAAAAGAGCGCGAAGAGCGCCGATCTCATAATCAATGTCGCTGGGCGCGCTCCCGATTTCTGAAGAAGGCGATGAGCGGCTCGGCGTACGAGCGGCCGGTTTCGAGTCGAACCAGATCGCCGCCGGATTCCCGAATGTCACGCTGGAGAGCGCGATCGAATGCCTCCGTCCTTTGCCCGAACTGCTCGCGGATCTCGCTGCGCCCGGTATCCACCAGCCGATAGGCCTGTGACTCGGGATCGAACAAGGTGATGAGCCCCAGGTCGGGCAGCTCCCGTTCGCGCTGGTCGTACAGTTGGAGCGCGACCACATCATGCCGCCGAGTGAGCCGCTCGAGCGGGGGTCTCAGGCCCGTGGCAAGAAAATCGGAAACCAGGAACACGACGGAGCGCCGGCGCAGAATCGAATCGGCAAAGCGTAACCCGGCAGCCAGGTCGGTTCCGACATGCTGGGGCTCGAAGGCGAGCAGGTCGCTGATGATCCGGAGCACGTGCCGGCGCCCCCGGCGAGGGGGCACGAACCGCTCGACCTGGTCGGTAACCCACACCGCGCCAACCCGGTCGTTATTGCGGGCCGCAGCCAGAGCCAGTACGGCCGAGGCTTCAACTCCCAGCCTGTGCTTGGTCCTCAGGTGGGTCCCGAACATGGCTGAGGCGCTGGCATCGATCACGAAGAGGACCGTGAGCTCGCGCTCTTCGAGGTAGCGCTTGACGTAAGCGGACCCCAGCCGCGCGGTGACGTTCCAATCAATCGAGCGCACGTCGTCGCCCGGCTGATATTCGCGCACTTCAGAAAATTCGACGCCCCGCCCGCGAAAGGCACTGGAATACTCTCCCGCCATGATGTCCCGAACCAGGTGGCGGGTGGTGATCTCGATGCGACGCACCTCCGCCATCACTTCGTCGGGAGTCACGGGACTGCCACGTTTTCGAAGATGCGGCGGAGCACGTCGTCCGGATTGAGTCCCTCGGCGTCGGCGCGATAGGTGAGCAGGAGCCGGTGACGCAGGACGTCGAACCCCAGGGCCTTGATGTCCTCCGGAATCACATAGCCGCGGCCCTGGAGAAAGGCGTGCGCTTTGGCGGCCCGGATGAGAAAAATGGCGGCACGAGGTGAGGCGCCGTACTCGATCATCGGCGCCAGATCCTGAAGCCCCGCCACCTGTGGCTGACGCGTGGCACCCACGAGGTCCAGCACGTAATCCTTGATCCGGCCGTCCACGTAGACCAGGTCGGCGGCGCGGCGGGCGCGGATCACGCGCTCCGGGTCGAGCACCGGATTTGCCATTGGCTCGGCGCCCATGGTCATCCGGTCGAGTACCTCTCGCTCATCGGCGCGCGCCGGGTAGCTCACCAGGAGCTTGAACATGAATC
>DATFQK010000268.1:0-3843 GCA_035264345.1 Gemmatimonadales bacterium
GCTCCTTCTTGGTCTTTGGTGCGTGGTCATCTCGTTCTCCGGCCAGTGGCGCGGGCGGGCCGAGGTGTCCCAATCGGTGATCTCTTCGGTGTACGCGGTGTGTGGCTGCCTGGTCGTGGCTTCCATTGCGCTGTGGAAGGGGCTCGTTTCCCACGACTTCAACATCGAGTACGTCGCCGCATACACCAGCCGTAATCTGCCGTCCTACTATATCTTCTCCGCGTTCTGGGCCGGCCAGAAGGGCTCCCTGCTCTTCTGGGCCGTGGTACTCTCGATCTTCGCCGCCGCGGCCCAGCTGCTGACGCCACGCCGCTACGCCCATCTCATGCCCTACGTCGCGGGCGTCACCACAGCGGTCGTGTGCTTCTTCGTCAGCGTCATGATCTTCGCGGCGAACCCTTTCGAGCGGTTGAGCTTCGTTCCGGCCGACGGCCGGGGACTCAATCCCCAGCTGCAGAACGTGGGCATGGTCATCCATCCGCCCATGCTGTACCTGGGGTATATCAGCATCACCATACCGTTTGCCTTTGCCATGGCCGCCCTGCTCTCCCGAAGGCTCGACACCGGCTGGATCCACGCCATTCGCAAGTGGACCCTGGTCTCCTGGCTCTTCCTCTCGATCGGGATAACCCTAGGCATGTGGTGGGCCTACGTGGAGCTGGGATGGGGCGGGTACTGGGCCTGGGATCCGGTGGAGAACGCGAGTTTCCTCCCCTGGCTCACCATGACCGCCTTTCTCCATTCGGTGATGATTCAGGAGAAACGGGGGATGCTCAAGCGCTGGAACTTCGGTCTCATTACCGGGACGTTCCTGCTCAGCATCTTCGGCACCTTCATCACCCGCTCGGGCGTCATCGCCAGCGTGCACAGCTTCACCCAGTCCAACGTCGGCTACTTCTTCCTCGCCTTCCTGGTGGTGGCCGCGGTGCTCTCGTTCACCCTGCTGCACACCCGCTGGGGCGTGTTGGAAGCGGAGGTTCGGCTGGAGTCGATGCTGAGCCGCGAGGCGGCGTTCCTCTTCAATAACCTGCTGCTGGTGGGCATCGCGTTCTCGGTCTTGTGGGGAACGCTCTTTCCCATTCTGTCGGAGCT
Organism: Gemmatimonadales bacterium; assembly: GCA_035264345.1. Classification (GTDB taxonomy): domain Bacteria; phylum Gemmatimonadota; class Gemmatimonadetes; order Gemmatimonadales; family GWC2-71-9; genus CAVVWJ01. The sequence goes on from DATFQK010000268.1 coordinate 1,093, forward strand.
GGTCAAGGGCACCAAGATCACCGTAGGGCCGCCGTTCTTTAACCGGGTGAATGTCCCGCTCGGCCTGCTGCTCCTCGGCCTTACCGGCGTGGGGCCCTTGATCGCGTGGCGGAAGGCGTCCACCGCCAACCTCAGGCGGCAGTTCATCGGGCCGGTGGCCGCCGGCGGGACCACGCTGGTGCTGCTGCTTGCCGCGGGCATGCGAGACTTCTACGCCCTGGTGGCGCTCGCCCTTGCCGGGTTCGTGGCGGGCACCATCGGGCAGGAGTTCTACCGTGGCATCCGGGCCCGCCGCCGGATGCACGGCGAGTCGGCCGCGCTCGCGTTCGGCCGGCTGATCGGCCGGAACCGGCGGCGCTACGGCGGGTACATCGTGCACGCCGGGATCCTGATCTATTTCGTGGCCTTTGCCGGGATGGCCTTCCGCCGGCAGCAGGAAGCCACGCTCAAGCCGGGCGAATCGGTGGAAATGCGTAGTCCCTTCGGTCATACCTACCGCTTTACCCACCTGGGAATTTCCCAGTACGAGGCGCTGAACCGGGTGGTCTCCGCCGCGACGGTAGAGGTCACCAAAGACGGGCGGCGGGCCGGGCTCATGACCTCGGAAAAGCGGCAGCACGTGGACAGCTTCAACCGTCCCACGTTCGAGCCGTCCACTGAAGTCGCCATCCGCAGCAACCTGCAGGAAGACGTGTACATGGTCTTTGCCGGGGCGGTGAACGGCACCGAAGAAGCGGTCTACCGCTTCAACCTGAATCCGCTGGTGTGGTGGGTCTGGTTCGGGGGGCTGGTGCTCGTGCTCGGCGGGTTGATCACCATGTGGCCCGGCGGGGGTCCGGTAGTGGCGGCACCGCGGAGAAAGCAGGCCGGGTATCAGGTCGAGCTGGTGGGGACCGGGACGAACTAGTGCCACTCGCTCCGATGGAAAGTCTTCTCTCTCGCCGAGCCTTCATCGGCTCGCTCGCAGCGGTCATTCCGTTCGGCCTCGGGCAGCAGCAGGCGGATTCCCTTGCCGGGCGGGGCGCCACGGGAACGCTGCGGGATCCGACTGCCGTGGGCCGCTCCCGGCAGCCCACCGATGCGCGGGAGAACAACGCGCAGATTCAGGCCATCGAGCAGCAGCTGGCCTGCAACTGCGGTTGTACGCTGGATGTGTTCACTTGCCGTACCACGGACTTCTCCTGCACCTACTCGCCGGCCCTGCATCGGGAGGTGCTTGCCCTCCGAGATCAGGGAAAATCGGCCCGCGAAATTCTCGACGCGTTCGTTCAGAAATACGGCGAGAAGGCGCTGATGGCTCCCAAACCAAAGGGTTTTAATCTCTGGGGCTATCTCCTTCCCGGAGCGGCCGTGGCTACTGCGGGACTCGTGCTGGCGGCGGTGCTGAAGCGGCGCGAAGCGGTGCAGCGGGCGCCGGAGGAGGTACCACCCGTGTCCGCCGGCCCTGACGAGCTGGAACGGTTGAAGGCAGCGCTCCAGGAAGTGGAGGATTGATGCTGGGCGAGGCCATTGCGGCCGTGCTGGTCGGGATGGCCGGGCTGCTGCTGGTGCTCCAGCCGCTGTTTCGTCCCTCCGGCGGAGTGCGGAAACCGGACGAGCCGCTGGACCCGGAAGAGACGCCGAGGGGCGTGGCCCTGACCGCGCTGAAGGAGATCGATTTCGATCGGGAGACCGGCAAGCTCTCGGATGCGGACTACGAATTCCTCAAGGCGAAATACACCGCCCTGGCGCTCGACGCGCTGCGGGCCGAGCAGTCGGCCCCGCTTGCTTCCCAGCAGAGCTGCAGCACCTGCGGCCCCCGCCCCGAGCCCGACGCCATCTTCTGTTCAACCTGCGGGTTGCATTTGAGTGCCGGCTCGAACGTGGAGCCGGCGAGCGCCGCGGAGAAACAGCGTCCAGCGGCCAGTCCTCTTCCCGCCAATCCTCTGCAGGCCAGCTAGCGCGTGTCAGCGGCTGGCGCTCCCCAGCGCGGCCGGTTCCACCCGAGCGGCGAGCGCCCACACCGGTTTGTGGTCGCTGGCGCCCCGCACGTCGTGCATCACTCCCGCCTGCCGGGCCTCCAGACCGCGAACGAAGATGTGGTCCCAGGAGAAAACAGTGATGCTGGGTCCGACCCGCTCGGTCAGCCAGCGATAGCCATGCCGGACCAGAAACGGGCCGATCCCCTCGCTGTTGAAATCGCCGGCGATCACGATAGGCCCGGCAAATTGTGCCGCATCGTCGATGATGGTCTGGACCTGGTCCCGCCGGCCCTGCTCGGAAATCTTGAGTTGAGTCTCCAGGTGTACCGCGTATGCCAGCACCCGGCGATTGCCGATCCTGAGAATTGCGCCGGTGGCCGTGCGCTTTTGGTGGCGGATTCGACCTTCGTGGGGAAGGATCAGCTTCCAGCTGCGCTCGATCGGCCAGCGGGTGAGGAGGGCGGGACCGAAGTAGCGGTCATCGGTAGGATGAATCGAGCCGGGGTAGTAGGCGTAGTTCAGCTTCATCGCCCGGGCGATCCGCTCCACCCCTACTTCATCCATCTCTTGCAGGGCGATCACGTCCGCCCCGGCCAACGGGCTCTTCTCCAACACGGAAATGGCGCCGGGGATGTTGCGCCCCAGCTTCACATTGAAGCTCACGACCCGCAGCTCGCCAACATCGACCGAATCTACCGTAGCCGCATAGGAGCCCAGGAACGCCGGCGTCGTGGGATTGAGCAGGTTGGTCGTGTGGGTACACCCCGGCAGCACCAGGCCCAGGAGCATG
>DATFQK010000269.1:0-2903 GCA_035264345.1 Gemmatimonadales bacterium
ACGCTCCATAGAGAAACGCGAACGGAAAGGGGATCAGCGCGGGATGAATCGGGTGTCCCCGAAAACTGGCCCGGCTCCTCATGCCGCCTCCTTTATGTGGCCAGACCTCAGGCCGTGGGTTTGCCCAGCTTCTTCTGTATCTGCTCCGCGTGGTCGAGATGCTTCTGGATGACCGGTCCCGCCTGCTCGATCAGCTTTTTGAGCTCCTCGTTCTGCGCCGCGTCATGCGCCTTTCCCGCCAGGTCGAGCACCGCCTTGTGAATTCCGATCTCCTGCTCGATGTAGGTCCGGTCGAAGGCCGCGCCCTTGGCCGCACCCTTGAGCGCGGTCATCTCCGACTGCGCCGCGGGCTTGAGGGGGTCTTCGGCCGGAAGTTGCGGGGTGACACCGAGCCGCTCGGCCAGCTGCTGCCCCTGCGCCCGGAGTGCATGATGCTCGCCCATCATCAGCTTGGCGAACGCCTTCACATCGGGATTGGTCGCTTTCGTAACCGCGTAGGCGCCCGATGCGCTGTCGGCCATGTTGGCCTCGTCCAGCAGGGCCACGATGTTGGCATCCGATAGCGCCCCCGGCTGCGCGCCGCCCGCCATCGAGCCGGTATCGGCTGCCCCGCTGGTCATGGCACCGCCACTGGTGTCCGTGCCTACAGCGGCGTTGTCCGAGGTCCGCTGACCCTTACACCCAGCGATCAGGATGAGCATTCCGGCCGCCACGGCGGCTCGGCGGGCAGTAATATCAAACACTTGTGCCTCCTTCAGTTAAGACCTGTTACCTCAGGGAACTTCACTCTTGCCTCTAGCCTTGCACCCGGCAGTAATACGAAATTTGCCGGAGAAAAGCAAGATTATATATTCTTTTCTGAACATTCTAGGAGATCGCACCATGCCCAGGTTAGGGCGAGCCGAACAACGAACCAGCGGACGAATCCTCGAGCTGCTGCGCCGCGGCACTATGACCGTCGACGAGCTGGCCCGAGCCCTCGAGCTCACCCGCACCGCAGTCCGGGGGCAGCTCGCGTCGCTCCTTCGGGATGGTCTGGTCGAGCAGCGGGAGAGCCGGCGCGGCGCCAGCAAGCCTTCGCACGTGTACGGAGTCACGGTACAGGCCGAGCTGCTCTTTTCCCGGGCCTACGCGCCGTTCCTCACCCAGTTGCTGGAGGCGCTGGCTCGGCGCATGACTGCCACAGAGCTCGATGCCGTCATGCGCGAGGTCGGACCCGGCATCACCAAGGGGCGGCTGGCACCGAGGGGCAGCCTCGGCCAGCGAGTCGCTGGAGCGAGTGCGCTGCTGAACCAGATGGGAGGACTGACTGAGGTGTTGGAGGAAGATGGGGGATACGTACTCCAAAGCCACGGCTGTCCGCTCGCAGCGGCCACCGCAGGACATCCCGAGGTCTGCAACGCCCTCGAGAGTCTGTTGAGCGACTTCGTCGGTACCGCTGTCACCAAGTGTTGCGACCGCTACGACCGGACGCGCTGCTGTTTCGAGATCGGAATTTCCCCAACCAGTCACTCAGGTGCTGCACTAGGGCCGCGTGGCTGGACCAGAGGAGAAGAGATGTGACTCATATGTCCTATGGAGAATCGCAGGCCCAGGAGGACGAGCCCGACCTGTCCCTCGAGCGGAGGCTCGAGCTGTTCACGCTGATCTTCCGGCCCTCGCTCGGGCGAGCGGACGACGTGCGAGTTTCAGACCATTCTCAATGTGAGGCGTTCAGTGGATCGGTACGCGGGCGGCTCTGCCAGCAGCTGGCTCAACTCCCGCCCCGGCGCCTGGAAGCCGGCCAGCACCTCTATCGAATGGGAAATCCGGCCCGGAGCCTGTTTCTGGTTCAAAGCGGAGTGATCAAGACCAGCATCACCTCCCCGGAAGGACAGGAGCTGACGCTCCGGCTGGCAAAGCCGGGAGACCTCGTGGGAGAGCTTTGCCTCTGTGGGGGCGGCCGGAGAGAAGAAGCGGTAGCGCTCGAGCCGAGCCTGGTGGTGGAGAGCTCGATCGAATCGTTGCTGGCCCGTTTGCGGCACGAACCGGAGACCGCGCTGGAGTTTGCCGTCGCCATCTGCGATCGGCTGAACGACGCGTACGAGCAGATCGAGAGCTTGGCCTGGGACACCGTGCTCTACCGCCTGGTGCGAGCCCTGCTTCGCCTGGCAGCGGAGCTGGGCGAGCCCTGGGAGGGCGGCACCCGGCTGGCGCACTACATAACCCAGTCGGAACTGGCGCGGCTGGTGGGAGCCCGACGGGAGGTGGTGTCCGGGCTGCTCAATCGATTGCGAGCCAGCGGGCACATCAGCTACTCGGCAAGGAGCGCCATCACCATTCATCCCCGGCGTCTGCGCCAATTCGTGGAGGCGAGAGCTCCGTCGGGGTGGGTCGGCTGTTAGCGAGCTAACTGACTCCGGGCGGGGGGCGCCCTAGCTTGGCGCATGGCTCGCTTCGCGATCGCCCCCTCGCACCGTCCCGCCAGGACCACTCTCCTGGGAGCCGCGCTTCTGGCTTCGGTGCTGGCCTGCAGCGACGATGGACCCGACGAGCCCACCCCCAATCAACTGGCTCAGGGTCAGCAGACTTTCCGCTTCGATACCTTCGGGGACGAGACCTTCTGGACCGATACCCTCCGGATCCACGAGGTGATCACTTCGGCGGTGAGTCCGGCGACGGCGCTCAGCGTCGGGCTCAAGGTGGACGCCGATGCGCTGCCACCGGGCACGCTCGAGAGCGCCGACCTCAACTCGCCCGCGACAACCGTCGCCCTGCTCAAGCTGAACGCGGTGGTGGGTCTCAAGGGCACGGTGGAGACCATCAACGGAAAGGACACGCTTACGAAGGTGGGGATCACCTGCGCGCTCTGCCACTCCACGGTGAACAATTCGGTGCAGGCCGGCATCGGCCAGCGGCTGGAC
>DATFQK010000270.1:0-2198 GCA_035264345.1 Gemmatimonadales bacterium
ACCATCGTGGACCTGCGCACCCTGAGGCTCGAGGCCACCGTGCCGGTCGAGGAGATCGGCCGGCTCAAGGTCGGAACGCCAGTGGAATTCGGGGTGAGCGGCTTCGACCGCCGGTTCACTGGAAAGATCGAGCGGATCAACCCCGCAGTGGATCCGGCCACGCGACAGGTCCGGATCTACGTGAGTATTCCCAACGCCGAGGAGTCTCTGGTGGCCGGACTCTTCGCCGAGGGACGGGTCGCGACCGATGCGCGCCGCGCGGTGGCGGTGCCCTTCTCGGCGGTAGACCGGCGGGGCACTGCGCCGGTAATTCACCGGATCAAGAGCGGCAAGGTAGACGTCGTGCCGGTAGAGCTCGGCGTGAGGGACGAGGCGGCGGAGCTGATCGAGGTCAACTCCGGCATTGCTCCGGGCGACACCGTGCTACTGGGCTCAGCCCAGGCAGTGACCGAGGGCAGCCCGGTACGGATCACCGCTGAAGAAGCCAACACCAGGAGTTTGTCACGCTGAGCCCTTCGGCCTCGCTCAGGGCAGGCTCCGCGCAGCGGCCGGAACCCGATGACAACTAAAGGCTAGCATGTTCATTTCAGACTTTGCCATCCGCCGGCCGATCGTGACGGTGACCGCCATGGTCGCCCTCGTGGTGTTCGGCATCTTCGCGCTGCTCAATCTCCACACCGACGAGTTTCCCGATATCCAGCAGCCGGTGGTGGGCGTGACGATCGTCTACCCGGGTGCATCGCCCTCCGAGGTCACCCGGGAGATCATCGATCCGGTCGAGGACGCGATCTTCGGGATCAGCGGAGTGGACGGCGAGAAATCCACCTGCTCGGCCACCGACGGGCTAGCCTCGTGTACCATCTTCTTCGAGTTCGAGAAGCCGATTCAGCAGGCGTCGCAGGACATCCGCGATGCCATCTCCACCAAGCGGGCCGATCTCCCGACCGAGATGGAGGAGCCGGTGCTCACCCGCTTCGATCCCTCCGAGCTGCCGGTGGTCACGCTCACGCTCACTTCGGGGACCGTGCCCGCCACGACGCTCACCCGGCTGGCCGACCCGGGAGTGACCCGCGCGCTTCGCGCCATCGCCGGTGTGGCCCAGGTGAGCGTGGTGGGCGGCATCGAGCGGGAGATGACAGTGGAGCTGCAGCCGGCGCAGCTGGAAGCCGCGGGCGTGAGCGTGGCGCAGGTGGTTCAGGCCCTGGAGGCGCAGAACCTGGCCGCGCCGGTGGGTCGGCTCAACGGCGGTCTGGAGGAGCGAACCATCCGGCTCCGGGGACGCCCCGAGGGCCCCACCGATTTTGCTCAGCTGGTGGTGGCGGAGCGGAGCGGAAACTCGATCCGGCTGGGGCAGGTGGCCAAGGTGTACGACGGCACAGAGGAGCCGCGAACGATCGCGCTCTACAATGGAAGAGAGGCGGTCGGGGTCGAGATCATCAAGTCGAAGGGGTACAGCACCACCCAGGTGAGCGATCAGATCAGGGCCCGGGTGGCCGAGCTGCAGCGCACCATGCCCAAGGAGGTGAAGCTTCAGATCGTACAGGACGCGGGGCAGCGGGTCAGCCGCGCGGTGGCCAACGTGCAGGAGGCGCTGATCGAAGGCGCGCTGCTGACCGTGCTGGTGGTCTTTCTCTTCCTGAACTCGTGGCGCTCCACAGTCATTACCGGGCTGGCGCTGCCCGTCTCGGTGCTGGCCAGCTTCATCGCGGTGTGGGCCTTCGGCTTTACCCTCAACACCATGTCGCTGCTGGGATTGTCGCTCGCGATCGGCATCCTGATCGACGACGCCATCGTGGTGCGGGAGAACATCGTCCGTCACATCGAGATGGGGAAGGATCACCTGCGAGCGTCGCACGAGGCTACCGACGAGATCGGGCTGGCAGTGGCGGCAACGACCTTCTCCATCGTGGCCGTGTTCGTGCCGGTGGCGTTCATGTACGGCATAGCGGGGCAGTGGTTCAAGCCGTTTGCCCTGACTATCGCGTGCGCGGTATTGGTGTCCCTGTTCGTGAGCTTCTCACTCGACCCCATGCTGTCCGCCTACTGGGCCGATCCCCAGACCGAATCCCACGAACGGCGCAATCCGATTGCCCGGGCGCTGGACCGCTTCAACCGGTGGTTCGACCGCCAGGCCGCCCGGTACCAGGGACTGATCGGATGGGCGCTCGACCATCGCCTGGCCATGGTGCTGATCGCGG
>DATFQK010000271.1:0-4763 GCA_035264345.1 Gemmatimonadales bacterium
ACGCAATATCACGAGCAGCCTGGAGGTGTATGACCCAGCCAGCAACAGCTGGAGCACCAGGCAATCGATGCCCACGGCCAGGGTGCAGGCAGCGGGAAGCGTTATAAAAGGAAAGCTGTATGTAGCGGGTGGCATGGGTCGGTCGTTTGCGGCCCTGGGCGACACCGAGGAGTACGATCCCAGAACCGATACCTGGACGACCAAGCCACCGATGACTCCACGCTTCTGGCTCGCTGCTGGCGCGGTGAAGGACGTGCTCTACGCCGTCGGGGGTATCACTCTACAGGGCGCACTCTCGACGACCGAGGCTTACAAGCCGGGCTCGCGGTGAGGTGGCGTGAGAATCTCGTGCTTACTCGATTTGGGAACCGAATACTGGCCTGCACAAGGTGGCGGCCTCGCGGCCGCCGCCCGCGCGCATTAGCCTACTAATCCTCCTTGATGTCCACTTCGATGATCTCGGGAGTGCCCTGCCCACCCATCCCCAGGGTATGCTCCATCTCCGAAACGTTCGGCTTCGGTGAGATCAGGAGCACCGCGGATTCGCCGGGATTCAACATGCCGACGACCTTTTTTAAATCCTTCTCCGACAAGCGGCTGGCGGGCCCGCTCTGGGGCGCGTAAGCCTTGGCGGAATCGGCAGCATTCGCCGGCAACGCGCTCAGCCTGGCGATCGAGGTGTCGATGGTCTGGCTGGCCACCATTGCCCGGTCGGAGCCGCCGGCCTTATTGTGCCGCTGCTGTACCTCCACCTTGCCGGACTTGTCTTTCACGAGGACGGCGTATGCTTCGACCAGGTCGTAGGTCTTCTTGTTCATGTTCCTCATTATGGTCGCGGCAGATCCCGGATCTTTCCAGACCGCGTAGACCATCTTGAGGGGTGCATCGTTCTGGGCCAGTACCGGTCGGGGACCGGCAACCAGGATAAACGCGGTAAGTGGCAGGTACCACGCGCGATAGCTCATGCCCTCCTCCAAAGACTCAGTTGAAGTGGGAGAACGGACTGTTCGCCTGGTCGAATCTAGGAAGACGGGGCTGCGCCGGCACCTTGGATATTAGTGCAGGTATCCGCCGTAGAAGCCTTGGCCTTCCGGGATCCTGGAGGATGCTGAAGTGACGTATGCGCTCCCGTCGAGATCCAAGTCCCAGGTGGTGGCACTCTGCCTGTCGGTGGCAACTCTGTTGTACGCCCGGCAGATAGCCATGTGGGCCGTGCCTCGAAACCGGTTCTACACCCACTGGCAGCGGACAGACACGTTGGTACTCGGCGTCAGTCTCCTGGGAATGGCGCTGTTGCTGTATCTCGTCGCCTCGATTCTGGGGCGAGTCTTTCGGAACGGAAGAGTCCTGCGCTGGCTTACCATCATCCTACTAGCTGACATCCTCATCGGCTATGCCGGTGCGGGGAGGATCAGCCGTCACGCTGCCGTATTCACCGCGGGCTGGGCAGGCCTGGCCGGCATCGGGCTGTATGCCGCGTCCCGCCCGGGCTCGCGGCTGCTCCACTGGGGCACAACCATCCTGGCCGCCTTGGCGTGGCTCGCCCCGATCTTGCTGTTGCAGATGCTGCTCTGGAAGCCCTGGGATGTACGGCCGACCATCGAAGGGAGCGCCCCACCTCAGACCACAGGCACCCGGATACCGGTGTTCCTCTTCCTGTTCGACGAGTGGTCGTTTCAGCGTAGCTATGACCACAACCAGCTACAGCCGTTCTTTCGAAATCTCCGGAAGCTGGCCAGCCACTCTCTCGAGTTCACCGATGCCCACTCGCTTGCCGGATCGACCAACCCTTCCATACCGCGCTTCATCTTCCAGCGCGACGGCGTCCTGATACCGAAGAACGGCGTTGCCCTGTGGAAGGAGGGAGATACGACCATGCCCTCAGCCAAACTGCCGAGCATCTTCTCCGCCGCCGGAGCGCGCGGCTATCACACTTCGCTTATCGGCTTCTACTTTCCTTACCGCGCCATCCTGGGCGATCAAGTCGACTATATCGTGCATCAGTCCTACGAGCCCACTGGTCGCCGGTGGGGGCAACGGCTGCTGTTGTTCAGCGCCTGGAACCTTTATTTCCTGGCCGACCCAGCGAGCCAGCTCCTCTGGAAGACGTGGAACACTCCCCGAGTGAGCGAGAACTGGGTGTACATCAATCAGGCTTGGCGTGGTTTCGTCCGCGATCTCGTGCGGGGCTCCGATGCGAACACTTTCGCCATGGTACACTGGACATTGCCCCACGGGCCGTTCGTCTTGAACGAGGATGGCAGCTACCGCGGACCATTCAAGGTGAGCCGGGTGGAGGGCACGCCGGAGGACTACCGGCGGCACCTGGCTTTTCTGGATCGAGCGTTAGGCGAGGCAGTTGCGGAGCTGGATTCAGCGGGTCTGCTGGATCGTGCGCTCGTGATCGTGACCTCCGACCACTCGTGGAAGACTGAAACCGACTCGGCGCTGTGGTCCGCACCGGAGGCCAGGACCTGGGTGCCGCTCATCGTGAAGCTGCCTCACCAGACCAGGGGCCTTCGGGTGCCGGAGCGGTTCTGTCTGGGCCAACTGGGTGCGCTGCTGCAGCGAGTGATGGATACAACGCTGACCGAGCGGAGCGCGGCTGAGGCGGTCAGAACCCTACCGTCGAGCAGCCCGTGCATCCCGCCCCGGGTCAGGCACCGGCGGCACCGCTGAACCAAAACGGATTCTCGCGGGTGGGACAGGATTCGGGCCGTGGTGGTTGACTACAACATTTCCGAAACCGGATTCAGATCCCCCTCCTCAAATCGGCTCGGCCGGAGGGCACTGACGTCCAGCGTCGTGGCCGCGCCGTCGCTCATTACCTCGGCCAGGAGTTGGCCCAGCGCCGGCGCATGCATCACTCCGTGACCCGAGCAGCCATTCACCAGGAAGAGGTTGGGGCACCCTGGGGCGGCGCCGAGAATGGCGTGCTTGTCGGGCGAAAGCTCGTATAGTCCCGCCCAGCAGGCATCTCGGTCTATATTCGCGCGACGCACTACCGGCACCCGCCGGTGCGCCTTTTCGACCACCGCCTCGATCCACTCATCGTCAACGCCAGTATCGAAGGGTCGTCCCGGCACCCCGGGTGTGGGCCAGAGCAGCAGAATCCGTCCGTCCCGCACCCGCAGATGAAAGCCGTCGGTGGTGAAGATGGTCATCGGCATGGAGTCGGGCAGGAGGTCGGTCGGCGCAGTTGCGGCCACCTGTCGCCGGAGCGGGGTGACCGGCAGATCGGAACCGGTCCACTGCGCCACCTGGGCGGCCCAGGGACCGGCCGCGTTCACCACTGCCGCCGGGGACACCGGACCGCGCGCGGTGTCCACCACGGCAATGCGATTGCCCTGCCCCAGCCTGAGCCCGGTGGCCTCGACCTGCCACTCCAGTTGCACCCCGAGTCTCTGGGCGGCAGTGAGGTAGCCCTCGAGGATGCCCAGGGGACGGATGAAACCGTCGCTGGGGCAGAACGCCCCCCCGAGCACCTCATCGAGAGCGACTGCGGGATTGAGCCGCGCGATTTCTTCCGGCCCCACCTCGATGGCCTCGGTCAGCCCCTCCTGGCGCTGAACCTTCCGCGCCGCCCGGAGCACCTCGAGCTCGGCGGCCGTGGAAGCGAGCCAGAGATAGCCCGCCTGATGATATCCCGCATTTCCGCCCGTCTCCTCGGTAAAGCAGCGGAGCTTGTCTCGGGAGAGCAGCGACAGCTGCACATTGATCGCTGTGGCGTATTGGGCCCGGAACCCGCCGGTCGCCTTGCCGGTGCTGCCCTGACCGGGCCGGTGAGAGCGGTCGATCACCAGGATGTCGCGCCAGCCGCGGCGCGCGAGGTGATATGCCACGCTCGCACCGTTCACTCCCGCACCGATGATGACGACCGAGGCCGTCCTCATGCGGTGAAGACGTGCTCCGGATGCTTGAAGCTCTTGAACTCGAGCGCGTTGCCGCTGGGGTCGAGGAGGAACATCGTCGCCTGCTCTCCCGGTTGTCCCGCATAGCGGATTCTGGGCTCGAGAATGAAGGCAATCCCGGCGGCTCGGATGCGATCGGCCAGGGCCGAAAACGCATCCCACTCCAGCAGCGCCCCGAAGTGCGGCATGGGCACCTGAATGCCCTCGACCTGTCCGGTATTCTGGGTCGGCAGCACCGGCCCGGTGGTGTGCGCCGAGATCTGGTTGCCGAAGAAATCGAAGTCGACCCAGGTGTCGGTGCTGCGTCCCTCAGTGCAGCCAAGGATCTCGCCGTAGAACCGTCGGGTGGAGGAGAGATCCCGAACGAAGAAGGCATAATGGAATGGTTGCGGCATACGTGGCGCGCTCTCTCGGATGGAGAGGTTCTTTCGCGGGAAGACCGCGAAGGCATCCTGCACCTTGGGGTGCGGCTTGACAAGTGGCGGATCCGGAAGCCGCCGGTGACCCGGATCACGGCCTCACTGCGGCCGGTCCGATACGCTCCATTTCCACGCATGACTTCGAGACCGTTACGGACTCGAGGAGGTTGGGATGCGAATCCACTGGGGCGCTACGTGCCTGATGTTTAGTCTGACGACTGTCTTGCTGGGCTGCGGCAGCTACAGTGCGCCGAACAATCCGCCGACGTCACCGGACAGCACGACGGACAGTATGCCACCACCGCCCGCTTACAGCCGCTAGAGGCTACCCAGTAAATAGGAAAGCGCCGCAGCCGGAAAATCCGATGCGGCGCTTTCAGTTGCCCTGCCCTCGTGGTGCTCGGGGCAAGCTCTGGGCTTGAGCCGCAGGCCA
>DATFQK010000272.1:0-3259 GCA_035264345.1 Gemmatimonadales bacterium
ACCCGCTTCAAGCCCGCCAGGATGTTGCGGGCGATGAAAATCGCGTTGAGCGGGTCGCTGTGAATGTGGGGGTTGCCGTCAACGTGGATGTCCCCCGCCGACCGGCTGAGCGACGTAGGGATCTCGAGCAAGGTGATTCCCTGGTACGCCGGTACGTAGCCGGGCCCTCCCTCCTGGACCTTGCGGTTCCCCGCGCGGTCGAGCAGCGCCGGGACCCACAGCTCGAGATCGAGCCCGGTAGTGACGAAGAGATCGGCGTCCCGCAGCAAGGCCACAAAGCTGGGCTTGGGCTGCACGAAGTGAGGGTCCTCGTTGCCTTGGGCGATTGCAGTGACGGTCGCCTGGTCACCAACGATCTCCTTGGCGATCGCACCGTAGGTGGGAAGGCTCGCGACCACTTTAAGAGCAGGCCGGGATGCGGGGATGCGGGGAAGCGGCGAAGCGGCCGCGGTGAAAAGGCCGCTGATCAAAAGCAGTTTTGTAAACGTCATCGTATAGTCCCTGTAGGCGTCAATAGTGGTTCTCTCGTATGATAAATCCGTCGCTTCGCTCATGATGACGTACCGTCGGACCCGCCCGACCGCCTCCTTCCCCACACTCCCCACTTCCCAGCTTCCCCGCTTTCAGTACGTCTCATGCTTGTGTGGCCCCACCGCCCAGACTACCTGGAAGGTGAGCAGGTTTTGCGTCCCCTCGAGATCCCTGTCCCGGTGCTCGCCCTGAAGCCGCAGGAAGACGAACTCGCTCTGCCACCAAGTAAGGGTCGGCGTGAGCCGCCACTCGGTGTCTTCGACCCCGCGTGGTGCCTGGGCATAATCGTATCTGACGCCCAGCACCCAACGAGGGCCGCGTCGCGCCTGCAGATCCAGAAACGTGCCATACCGGTTGGTCGTCGCACCCAGCTCCGTGGCACGCAACCGGTATCCCTCGGCCCGGAAGGTGATGTCCCGCCGGGTGCCGGCCTCGGGTGGCCGGTAGGTGAAGCGAAAGTCCAGGCCGATGAGCCGGCTCTGAAGATCGGCTTCGGCGTTGTTCCCCCCGGTCGCGGTGAAGCCGAGCTGGGTGTAGCTGCTGCGACTGAGCTGCCAGAAGTTCTGCACTCGGCCGAGGAAGGTGGGCTGACGGCCACCAGCATAGAGTGGGTCGCTCTCCGACGTGGTCCCCTGGAACCACACCTCGTGGGTCCCGCCGGCGATGGAAAGCGGCAGCGTGCTGTAGAGCGACAGGCCGATGCCGCCCAGGCCCTCCTCCCCGAAGAACCTCTGATAGACCAGCGGGTACTCGGTTTCCGGCAGCGCGTGGAGGTGCCAGCGGTTGAGGTCGCCGATCTGCTGGCGGAACTTCCCGATATCCAAACGCAAATGCCCTGGCAGCGCCGGCCAATAGATGTAACCTTCCTCCACGCCGACCTCCTCGTCCTCGAAGGTGAGGAAGATCTTGGTCTTGGTGAACGGATCCAGCGCCGATTGGAAGGAGAACTCGAACTCCCGGGCCACGCCGTTGTCTTGCTGCGGACTCGAATCGCGCGCGACCAGGCGGATGTCTCCTGTGGCGCTTATTTCCGGGTTCAGCAGGTTGGCGCCCCGGGGACCTCCAGTCGGCGCGGGAGTCGGCTCGGGGTTGACCGCACCCGCCGTGGTGTCGGCGGGCTGCCCTCCCGCCGCCGCCGCCGCGGCGGCACGGATCGCGGCGAGATCACCCGCGGTGTCGGCCGGATCCGGAGCAGGCGCCGCCGCACCGGGAGGGCACCGGGAGGCGATCATGCCTTCCAACCGACTGCTGAGCCGCTCAACCGCGGCGCTGAGCGTGTCGAGCGCCGGAGCCCCACCCGGGCGCGTCTCCACCCTTACTGCCGGACCCCGGGGACATTGTCCTGCCTCCAGAGAGTCCAGCCGGGCAGTCAAGCCGAAGAGGACTCGTTTGAGAGAGTCGGCTCCTGCTTGGGTCGGCTGCTGCGCTACGAGGACAGCAGGAATGAAAAGCAGCGCGACGGGCAGCCATGGCGCTGGCCGGAACATTCTGAGCATGATCGGGTCTCCGTGCGCGAGTCATCGCTGGGCGCCCCTGGGGGCGGGCGCTCAGTTCCTTGCTACTGCGCTTCTGGTATCAGACGCGATTACGCCGGGAGGGCTGGGGGTGCGCGAGGCTGGGGAAGGAGATTGAGCTCATTCGAGCGGGGCACGGTGGCCGGCAGGCCAGCGGGCCCGCGAACGCAGACGGACACGATCGGAAGGCCGGCCTCGACCTGCGCAGCATCCGGAGAGTAGGGAGCGATGGAGCCGAGTCGGCAGACATCTCCGTGTGAGTGGGGTAGGCCGGAGACCTCAAAATGCGGGCGATCGAGATGGGTGGGAGACCGCGCGTGATATAGGAGGACATCCAGCACCGGCAGCCCCCCGCCCCCGCTCAGCGTTATCCCGAACACCAGAGCAGCTTTCGAGCGGAGTAGCCACGTGCGGAGCATGGCACAATATATCCGACCTGGCATGGACGACCAACTCAGAGCCCAGGAGGTCCTGTGAATTTTCGGATTCTACCGCTGGCTACCGTGGTTGCCGCGTTGAGCTGTAGGGAAACCCGCCAGCAAAGCGCACTGGCATCGAATGGAGCATCGGCCGGAGCCCAAACGGAGCAGCCGGCCGACAGCACTGACTGGAAAGCAGTCGATCGGGCAATGGGACGGCCGGGCAAGCCGCAGCCGGACGGCACGTACAAGTACAGCCTGCCGCGGAGCGACCTCAAGGTCACGGCCACGGGTGTCGCCGTGAAGCCCGCGCTTGCGCTCGGCTCCTGGGTGGCGTTCCATCGGGAAGGCGGAAAGACCATGGCAATGGGTGACCTGGTGCTCGCCGAGGCCGAGGTCACTCCGGTGCTGAGTAAGCTGCAGCAGTTAGATGTGAAAGCGACGGCACTGCACAACCATCTCCTGCGGGAGTCCCCTCACGTCATGTACCTTCACATCGAGGGCGAGGGCGATCCGGTCAAGATCGCTCAGGCGATACATGCGGCTGTGGCACTCACCGGAACACCGGCTGCTCCACCCAATGCGCCAGCCAGCCCGGCCCTGGGGCTCGACACCACTGCGGTCGCTCAGGCCTTGAGATACACCGGCAAGGTGAACGGCGGGGTTTATCAAGTGAGCGTGCCGCGGGCCGATCCCGTACGGGCCGACGGCATGACCATACCTCCATCGATGGGAGTGGCGACTGCCATCAATTTTCAGCCGACCGGCGGGAACAAGGCCGCCATCACCGGCGAC
>DATFQK010000273.1:0-3013 GCA_035264345.1 Gemmatimonadales bacterium
GGGAAAGGCTTCACGGAGGGCGGCTAGCACCCGGAGTCCGGTATCGATTCCCTTATGCCCTACCAGCCGAGCCACGGTCATGAGCCAGCGCCCGGGCTCGAGTCCGTAGCGGGTGCGCACCCTGCTGGTATCCAGTTCAGGTCGGAAGTGCGCCGGATCGGTCCCGAGAGGGATGCGGCGGACATCGATCTCGCCCGGTTTGCATCCGAGTCCGTCCAACACTTCGAGGCAGCGGCGCCGGGTCCATTCACTGATGGCCACGAGCACCGCGGCGTGCCGGAAGATGCGCTCCGCTGTGCCGCGCTTGAATCGGGAGGTGCGGATCCGCTGCTGCAGCAGGAGCAGCTCCGATCCGTACAGCATGATTCCATAGGGAATCTTCTCCCGGCGGTTCAGCCATAGCGCCGGAAACCCGGCAGGCTTGAGGTTGCCACACCAGACGAATCCCGGGCGAAAGCCTCGGGCCAGCTCCCTGCCCCGGTGGGACCAGAGCACCAGGCCCTGGATGGTGCGGAGTCGACTGCTGCGGATCCCGAGGCGGTCCACCCGATTGGAAAGTCGAGCGTCAACGGCCGTACTTCCCTCAAAGCTCCCGGTGGAGATCAGCAGGCTGCCGGGGGGGTATCGTTGGGCCAACTCCCCGGTGAGCCGGGCGATGCCTCCGGGCATTGGGGGGAAATCGTAGGTGAGAAGGAGCTGCCGGTGCCCCCCATTGTTCAGGTTGGGACGCTGGTTCGGATAGACATCGGCGCTCATCTGAGGCGAATTGTAGACCGGATCAGGGCAATGGGAAATCCACGTCCGCCTTCGGGTAGAAAAAAGGCCCTACCACTGCAGTGGTAGGGCCTCCTCCGAGCAGCCGGTCTACTCGATGACGATGTCGACCCGGCGGTTCTTCTCCCGATTCACCCGGGTGTCATTCGGGGCGATTGGCTTGGTGCGACCGAAACCCTGAGTGGAAGGGATCCGTGCCTCAGGTATTCCCTGCGATACCAGGAAATCTCGCACCGATTCGGCGCGGGACTGGGAAAGCTTCTGGTTATAGGCATCGGTCCCGGTCGAGTCGGTGTGACCTTCGATCTCGAGCTTATACTCACCGGGGAAACCCAACAGAACGCCGCTCAGCTTGCTCAATTTCTCGCGGGCAGCCGGCTTCAGGGTAGCCCGATTGGTCTCGAAGTTGACTCCCGACAGGGCCGCGACCAGGCCGCGTGCTCCCTGGCGGGTTTCCATGATGGCAGAGATCGACGCATATAGGCGAGTCTGAAGTTCGGCGGCTGTGCGCTCCGCTTTCGACCGGAGGTCGGCCTCCCGCTCAGCCTCGGCTCGAGCCTGGTCTGCGGCGCGGGCGGCGCTATCGAGCGCCGCCTGCTGGGCGGCCGCCTCGCGCTGCCGCTCGAGCTCGGCCCGCTGCTGCTCCGCCTCCTGCTGGGCATCCTCGGCCCGGCTGGCAGCCAGCTCGCGCGCCACATCGGCCCGACGCGCTGTCTCCCGAGCCAGCTCGGAATACTTCTTCTGGTCCTTGGGCTTCTTCACCCAAATCATTTCTAGTGAGTCCAGCAGGTTGAGCGCGGAGCTGAACTCCGGCCGGGCATACTTAGGGGCTTCCAACGTGCGGGCGATGGCGACGGAGCGTCGCGCCGCGACTACCGGCAAGGGAGTCAGGGAGTCGGGGGTCGAGGCCGATTCGTTGGACACTGAGCGGTAGAACTGCTCTGGCACTCGGTCGTAGCTCACCGTGGTCGACTGCAGGGAAGCATCGGAGGCAGCTGGCAGCGTCAGCTCAGCCACTACCAAGGACGACGGTCGCCGCACCTGGCCATACGGTTCGGCCGTCACGATGACGCCGAGGGTTCGCGCCACGGACGATCCGGTGACATTCTGCTTCTTGAGCGGTACCTCGGCCAGGGTCTCTACTTCGTCATCCGCCCGCACCACCCAGGCCACGTACGTGGTGGCAAAGTCACTGAGGCGCCTGGGGTCCGGAAGCTGGTTGAGGGTCAGTTTGATGCTGGACCGTCCGCCGCGGTACTCGATCTCAGCGCTGCCCTTCACCTGGGGAGCGGCGGGCGTACCAGTGACCGGCAGCTTGGTCTTTTTGCCGTCCGGAAGGCGAACGACCAGGGTCATTCCCGAATTGTGAGATTGGGGCGGCAGGACGTCATAGCCGGCCCCGAAGGCCAGCAGTGCTACGCCAATGCGTAATGGTCCCCACATTGAGCCTCCAGAAAGGTCAGAGTGTTGGAGCAGGGGCGAAGGGGTCGGCAGCCTGAACCGGGGGGCATGAAGCGGTTAACTGCCTCTGAGGGTAGCTTCGGTGGCTGAGAGGCGGTTCTTGACCCTCGGCGTGTAACGATTCTGGCTGGAGCTGGGCGGGGATCGAGAACAGAAAGCCCCACCGAACTTGAGTTCGGTGGGGCTTTCGAAGGAAAGGCTGGCGACGGCCTACTCTCCCGCAACCTCTCGATTGCAGTACCATCGGCGCTGCAGGGCTTAACTGCCGTGTTCGGAATGGGAACGGGTGTGGCCCCTGCGCGCTAGTCGTCAGCCGTAGCTGAAGTCACGAGTCGAGAGTCACGAGTCACGGGCTGTTAGACCCGAGACTCGCGACTCGTGACTCGCGACTGACAACGAAGAATGGATGGTTTTTCAATGTGAAGATAGAAGAGATCAAACTTCACGGGCGATTAGTACCGCTCGACTAAAGCGCTTGCGCGCCGTGCATCTGCGGCCTATCAACCTGGTAGTCTCCCAGGGCCCTTCAGGGAGCTTATGCTCCAGGAGTGTTCATCTTGGGAAGAGTTTCCCACTTAGATGCTTTCAGCGGTTATCTCCGCGCGACATCGCTACCGGGCGATACCCTTGGCAGGATAGCCCGTACACGAGCGGTCGCTTCGTCTCGGTCCTCTCGTACTAGAGACGACGTCCCTCAACACTCCCACGCCCACGACGGATACAGACCGAACTGTCTCACGACGTTCTGAACCCAGCTCATGTACCACTTTAACCGGCG
>DATFQK010000274.1:0-3053 GCA_035264345.1 Gemmatimonadales bacterium
TGCTAAGTGAAACTTTGGCCCCATTCACCTCGTTGAGTCTGACCCTTTCGTCGAGTCCGACCCTTATGGCCATGTTCCGATCCCTGTCAGTCTGCGCCGTTCTCTCCTGCGCTGCCGGAGTGGTCTCTGCCCAGCAGCGCACCGTCACTCTGGCCGACGCCCTCCGTCTCTCCGAACGGGTTCAGCCCGACGTTGTGCGGGCTTCCTCTGCAATCAGAACAGCGGGAGCTCAGCGGAGAAACGCATGGGGATCATTCCTCCCCACCGTGACAGCGAACTCCTCAGGCAACGAGTTTTACACGGAAGGTGAGCCCCGGCTCGATCCGGTAACCGGCCAGATAACCGGCGGGAACACCAGTAACCGCAGCATTAGCACCGGCCTTTCGGCCAGCATCGATCTCTTTACCGGGTTTCGCCGCCGGGCGGAGCTGCGGGCGGCTCGGGCCGGAGAGGACGCAGCAGAAGCTTCCTTTATAGATGCCCGGTTCCAGCAGGCCCTGACCACAACGAACCAGTTCCTCGACGCCTTGGCCGCAGGCCAGCTCCTCCGGGTTCGGGAGTCGAGTGTCCGGCGGGCCGAGGAGCAGCTCAAGGTGTCGGTGGCCAAACTCCACACCGGATCGGCCACTCGTTCCGACTCGCTCAGGTCGCTGGTGACCCTGGGAAACGCGAAACTTGATCAGCTCACCACCCAGACCGACCTGGCGGCGGCCGAGGCCAATCTGGCGCGGCTCATCGGGGAGACCGGACGGGTGCGGGCGGCCGACGATTCTGCCTTCTATGCGGTCGTACCGGAGTTGGATCCACAGGCGCTCCGAGCCGAGGCGGAATCCAAGTCCCCCCGGGTTCAGAGCGCCCTGGCCAATGCCGCAGCCGCCAGGTCATCGGTCAGTGCGTCCAGATCGGCGTACTGGCCAACTCTGGCGCTGTCGGGCACCACCAACTGGAGCGGCAGCCAGAGCAATGATTACAACTTCCTGAACCAGAGTCAGCTGAGCCTCGGCTTGCGCTGGAATCTCTTCGACCGCTTCGACCGGGAGCTCGCCATTACACAGCGCGAGGCGGACCGGGACGTGGCCGAGGCCACCGCGGCCGATGCCCGCCTTGGGGTGGCGGCCGACCTGGAGCTGCGGCTGGCGGAACTGGAATCAGCTAAATCCCGGATCGAGATCACCCGAACCAGCGTCGTCGCCGCCGGCGAGGACCTTCGAGTGCAGCAGGAGCGCTACCGATTGGGGGCCGCTACCATCGTCGATGTGCTCACTTCGCAGGAGGCCCTCAACCAGGCAGAGGTCGACGTAGTGAATGCCCGCTTCGATTATCTCCGCGCCAGGGCACAGATCGAGGCGCTGATCGGACGGAAGCTGTGACCAGCACCATGCTGAATACCGAGGAACGGATGGCCATGTTGCCGGCCGACGTTCCTCGCGATGCGGTGATCGTAACCCGGAATCTTCAGCGGGAGTACGACATGGGTGGCGAGATCGTGAGAGCCCTGAGAGGAGTCGATCTCACGATCCGCAAGAACGAGTTCGTTGCGGTCATGGGGCCGTCGGGCTCCGGCAAATCGACCCTGATGAACCTGATCGGCTGCCTGGACAGCCCGACAGCGGGCGAGTACTGGCTGAACGGGCACCGGGTATCCGAGCTGGAAGACGATGAGCTGGCCCGGATCCGGAACAAGGAGATCGGCTTCGTCTTTCAAACCTTCAACCTGCTGCCCCGCGCCACCAGCCTGCACAACGTGGAGCTGCCGCTGGTCTACGCCGGCATAGGCGCCAGGGAGCGGCGGGACCTTGCCACCCAGGCTCTCACCAAAGTGGGGCTGGCCGACCGGATGAGTCACCGTCCCAACGAGCTCTCCGGAGGGCAACGGCAGCGGGTGGCGATCGCCCGGGCACTGGTCAATAGCCCGAGCATTCTCCTGGCCGACGAGCCGACTGGTAACCTGGACAGCACCACCAGCGAGGAGATCATGGTGCTGTTCGCGTCCTTGCACGGCACCGGGCAGACGATTGTGCTGGTGACTCACGAGCAGGACATCGCCGCGCACGCCCGGCGCCAGGTGCACCTGAAGGATGGGAAGCTGGAGCGCGACTTCGAGACCGCGGGCCGGAAATGAAGCGGCGTTCCCGCCCCCTCGCTGCACTGGGGGTGACACTGGCAGCAGTCGCTCTCTTCACCGGTTGCAAGAAGGAAACTCCACCCGTCACCTACGAGGCTGTCCCGGTGGAGCGGCGAGACATCGTGGTCTCGGCTCAAGCCTCCGGCGCCATCCAGCCCGACACCACGGTAGAGGTAAAGTCGAAGGCCTCGGGCGAGATCCTCCAGCTCTCCGCCGAGACCGGTCAGGTAGTGCAGCGAGGCGCTCCCCTGGTGCGCATCGATCCTCGCAATGCCCGGAACGCCCTGGCCCAGGCACAGGCCGATCTCGACGTCGCCAAGGCCAAGCTCACCAATGCGGCCAGTCAGAAGCAGCGAGCCGACGCGCTCTACAAGTCCCAGTCGATCACGGAGCAGGAGCATGAGCAGGCACTGCTCGACTATGCCGATGCCAAGTCCCAGGTGGTGCGCTCCCAGGTTGCGGTGGATAATGCGAGGATCCAGCTGGAAGACACCGATGTTCGCGCTCCCATCACCGGCACTATCCTGGAGAAAGATGTCGAGCGAGGCACGGTGATCGCCTCAGCCACAACGAACGTGAGCGGCGGTACCACGCTGATGAAGATGGCCAATCTGAACCAGGTGCAGGTACGGGCTCTGGTGGATGAGACCGACATTGGCAAGCTGCAGCCGGGCCAGCTGGCTTCGATCACGGTCGACGCTTATCCCCAGCACCCGTTCAGCGGCACCGTGCTCAAGATCGAGCCGCAGGCTCAAACCGAGCAGAACGTCACCATGTTTCCGGTGTTGATCCGGATCGACAACAAGGAAGGACTGCTCCGGCCGGGGATGAACGCCGAGGTGGAGGTCCACGTCGGCCGGCGGGACGACGTGCTCGCGGTGCCCAACGCGGCTCTCAGAACCCAGCGGGACGTGGCCTCCGCGGCGCA
>DATFQK010000275.1:0-6043 GCA_035264345.1 Gemmatimonadales bacterium
GCCGGGTGAACCGAGTGTGCACGGCAATAGGCCGATCCGAGCCTGGTTCGAACAGGCGCTGCCACGTCTGGGAGCGATCCGCCTCATCCCCCGCGAAACCCGCATCGAGAGCAGCCTGGCTGTGCAGATCGGCACGTTCCAGCTCCAGCCGAGCGCGGATGAGAGCGGGTTGGGCGCCAGTGCTGCGCCCTCCGGGCGGGCAGGCAAGTATGTCCTGGTGCTCACTCGGGATGGTGAGGCATGGAAGATCTGTTGGGATCTGTGGAATCTGGATCAGCCTGCCGGGTAAGATGTTCGAGCGCAGCCGGCTAACCAGCGCATGCAGCTGGCGGGCGCATCACGTTCGAGGAACGTTGGTTCCATGCCGAGCCTATCCTGCCACGCCTTGCTCTTCGACCTCGATGGCGTCCTGGTCGACTCCACCGAGTGTGTGACGCGCACCTGGCGGCACTGGGCTCAGGTGAACGGCCTCAACCCTGACAAAATCCTCGCCGTCGCTCACGGACGACGCACGATCGACACTCTGCGGCTGGTTGCGCCGCATCTCGCCCGTGAGGCCGAAGTGGCGGGCCTGGCGGAAAGGGAGGCTAACGACACCGCCGGCGTATACGAAGTTCCAGGCGCACGGGCCCTGCTCCAGTCACTCCCGCCGACAGCCTGGGCGGTCATCACCGCAGGCCTCCGGCCGGTTGCCACCCTGCGACTGCGACACACGAATCTGCCGGAGCCGCTGGTTTTGATCACGGCCGAGGACCTTGATCATGGCAAGCCCGATCCCGAGGGTTACCTCGCTGCCGCATCTCGCCTTGATGTCCGGCCGAAGGACTGCGTAGTCGTGGAGGATGCCCCAGCGGGCCTCGACGCGGCCCGGGCTGCCGGAATGCGGGCCATTGCGCTCACTACTACCCACTCGGCCGAGCAGCTCATGGCTGCCAATTGGGGCCTGCGCTTCCTGTCGCAGCTGCGCGTTATACGTTCGCGCGGCAAGCTCCGACTCGAGCTCCACGACCCGCTCTGGGCAACTGATGATGTTGCGGCCTAACAAGGGCATGCAGCTGACAGCGCCTCAATTCAATGGAACGTCGGATTTTGCACTCGTTGAGAAGTCGCCGCGGCCTGATTTGTACGTCTGCCTCCTCTGTGTCGATTCCGGTGGTCCTCAATCGACGTAATCATGAAGGCCACGAAATCTCGGTCCGGCATGGAATAGGAACCAACAAGGAGCTCCGATGGCAAGGCAGAAATACCTGGTTTTCCTGAGAAACACCTCCGGGAAACAAGAACCGCCTGCTCCCGCCCAGATGCAGGAGATGCACGCCGCATTCAACACCTGGAAGGAGAAGTTCAAGGACAGCATCGTGGACATGGGAGGCAGACTAAAGCCAGGAGGCAAGATCCTGAGCGCATCGGGCGTGACGGACGGGCCTTTTGCGGAGGCCAAGGAGATTATTGGCGGATACATGGTGGTCGCCGCTGAGAACTCGGAGCGGGCTGTCGACATCGTCAGGGAATGTCCCGGAGTAGTGCGGCCGGGCGCGAGTGTTGAGATCCGAGAGATCGCGGGCCCTTGAAAACGCCGAAGCTTGGTGCGGCACGTCGATTCATGTGAACCAGCATGCCCAGGCGGCCTCTCCCATTATAGCTTTTACACTGGACCATAGTCCCTCATCACTGGTCTCCGCACCTCTGGAGGTCCATGTCCATGCGCTGTTCCCAGGCTCGATGGCCGCGCTGCCATATGGCCGTGGCACTGGCGGTCGCGACTCTTACCACAAGTGCCTGCGAGAATGCGACTGAACCCGAAGTGAGGGCGCTCCTCCTTGGTCAGTGGGGCTCAGCCACGACGAACTTCATCGCAATTCGAGCAGGTGCCGAGCTATGGCTAGGCTGTGCCGTCATCATTATCGATGGGCCAATCCCTCTGCAGCCGGATGGGACGTTCAGCGCGGGCGGCCGGCTCGATCCTTCGGGGCCCGCGATCTATGGAGAGCTTCCGCGCGTCTCAATGACCGGCAGCATCTCGGGTGCACAGGCCACTGTCGTCGTTCCTGGGTCGGATCTTCTCACGCCAGGGACGTATGTGCTTGAGGCGGGCGTGAGCCCGCAGGGCGAGCCACCAATGTGTCCGCAGTAATCCAGGCAGGATGCTCCACGCCAGTGCGGCCTTACGAGCACAAGCGGCTGGCGGGCGCTTCAAATGCACCACCAAAGGGAGGTTTTGCGTGCCGAAGTCACACGATGCGCTTAAGAGCCCACGTATTCCACAGCGTGGCCCGTACTCTCAGGCCGTACGCCAGGGCGACCTGATCTTCGTGGCGGGCCAGGCGGGCCTCGATCCCGCGACCGGTCAAGTCGTCGGGGGTACGTTTGAGCTCCAAGCACGCCAAGCCTTCGAGAACCTGCGGATCCTGCTGGAGGATGTCGGCAGCGGTCTAGACCAGGTTGTCAAGACAACGTGTTTTCTGGCCGTGCCGGAGGCATTTGATACTCTCAACGCACTGTACGCCGAATATTTCCCGACCGCCGCGCCGGCGCGCTCGACCCCGGTCGTTCAGCTGCCGCGCGGGCTGTTGTTTTCGATCGAAGCAGTTGCCGTCGCGGCTTCGAAGAGCAGCACCGCCTAACAACCCTGGCGGAGAAGTCCGCAGCTGATGCACGACCGTAGACAGCAGCGCGAGGGTTATGTCACCTGAAGAGTTTAGCCAGCGGATCTACTGCTCAGTGGCCGAGGTGATCTCGTTCGATCCGGTCGCCGGTCTCCTTTCCATCCAAGGCTCGGTGACCGATAGTGGATCGACCAAAACGATTCAGATCACCGCCGGCGATGTCACCCACTTTCATTGGGACGGCGCGGTTAAGGGGCCCGATGGATTCTTCGAGTTGTCAACCGTTGAAATCCGTAATGAAGGGAATGGCTGGCTGGTTGTATTCGAGCCCTGGTTTACCGCCAGGCTCCGATTTGCGTGCGGCAGCTTACAACTGGACGGCGAACGGGTTGAGGGTGAGGGTGCCTGGTTTCAGGACTCATTAGAAGGGCCGGTGCCAGCAAAGACCTCCTAGGCGGCTGCTGTCCAACAGCGCTGCATCGGACGGGCGCTTCACCTCTAAGGAATGTAGGATCCTGTCCAGACCAAGAAGTTCCCGCAGCTGATGCCCGGTACGTTGGGGCGATTCCAACCAGCAATGGAGGAGCATTGACCACTGCGCCACCGCGCGATCTCGCTCTGCGCCGCTTGGGCTGGTCGGTGATCGGAGCAGCGCTCTTTGGGCTCGCCGGGTGGATTACGCTGCGCAACCTACGCCTGCCCAACAACGATGGCTGGTTTTTCTGGGCTCCAATCGCCGGCTGGCTGGTCACGATGGGTCTGCTTTGCTGGTGGGCGGCGCTGGCTCACCATCCGACTACCCGGGCTCGCATCAGGGCGAGTTGGCGGGGGGGCCGAGTCTTTGGCGCGGTCGGCCTCGCGCTTGGCTTTTTCGGTCCGCTTCTGGTTACCCCGAAGGCTAACCTGGGGCCGCTTCTCGGCATCTTGGTCACCGGCCCGGGCGCCTTTGTGCTGGGGGCGCTGGCGGCGGCGCTGGCATGGAGGGATTCGTGACCGAGTTGACGTTTCGTCTAACTTTCTAAGTGAGAAGACGAGGGTCCAGGCGGAATGGCTCTGGCTTGTGAATAATGAGTTCGTGGAATCGCTCGTGCTCAGGGTTGAACAAATAATTGTGCTCTGCTTCAACTACCGCGCTGGGTACCTGGAGAACCACCGATCGGCCTTGTGCAACCCACAGGTCCCCTAACATTTGAGTTTCTTCTGAAGGTGGATACTGGTTCCAGGCGAGGGGGAGAGTCTGTCTATCCAATTTCTCGATGAGAGCCTCGGAAAATTGTACCTTGATGAGCGAATACGCGGTGAGCAGGGCGGTATCCTGTAGTCCGACCAGGACTTCGAGGGTGGCAAGCGCCACAGACTCGGACGCGTACGACATCCGGGTGCCGACGCTGTTCCATCGCCCTCCATATCGGCGCGCACCTTCTCCGTCGAAGGACATCGGCGCATACCGCGTTTTGGAGATGCGCCAGGCGCTGATCATCCCTTGTTATGCGGGTATGCCGTGCTCGAGCCGACCGATCAGGTGTTCCACTTCAAGGGCACCTACATCGGTGCCCGCGAGCTCAAGCGGAATCAGATTACCCAGCAGGCGTTGCTTAGAAGACAACCAGTGGCGCGCCGCATCAGGGTCTCCCTCGAACAATTCAAGTGCGCGACCAAATACGCGCGCGACTCGGACCAGGCGATCGGACTCGTCAGGCTGAAGTCGACCGGCTTCCTTCCGTCGTGCCATGGTACGTGGGGGGAGCTGGATTAATCCGGCGATCGTGGCTGAACTAAGCCGTGTGTTCCGCTGGAACCGCTCGAAGGCGGTGTAGGACAAACCTTTCCGAAGCTGGATATAGATCTTGAAAGGCTTGTAATTACGCAGTCCTAACAGGGCCACATAGAAATACTCTGCCCTGGTCCCTCTGGCGAGCTGGGCCTTTACCTCCGCAATATCAGGAGTGTCCGGAAGAGAGGCCTGAGCTGTTGCCATATGGCATAATCATAGACGCCAAATGGCATTTAGACAAGTGGCTCGGACCCAAGGTGTTGCCGGACAAGCGAATCCGGCGGGGGCGCTGGAACTGTGAGGAACGTTGGCTACTTGATTCCTGCTTGACCAGACGATCTATAGTGAGCATTGCTGCAATCTGCGGAGCCGGCTACTTCGCCAAACGCCTGGAGCCGGCAACTGAGGAGGAGCCGAGCATGCACTTCAATCACATCCATGTGAGAGTCCGGGACCTGCCGGCTGCAGTCGCGTGGATGAGAGATGTCTGGAAGGTCGACCCGGACTTCGAGAATGACCGGATGGCCAGCCTTCCACTGGGTTCATTCTGGCTATTCTTGGATTGCGCTGATGAAGACACTACGGCAACCGTAGGATTCGAGACCGACGATTGTGACCGAGATTTCAAGGCACTAGCGAAGAGAGGCGCCAAGGGACTCGAAGAACCTGCGGACCGGCCCTGGGGAGCACGAACCGCCTATATTCAAGGGCCGGGACGACTGCGATTCGAGCTCGAGCAAGC
The DNA here is from genome assembly GCA_035264345.1 of Gemmatimonadales bacterium. GTDB lineage: Bacteria > Gemmatimonadota > Gemmatimonadetes > Gemmatimonadales > GWC2-71-9 > CAVVWJ01. The sequence goes on from DATFQK010000275.1 coordinate 5,123, forward strand.
CCTTACTGAAACCGCAACCTGACAATGGCATGCAGCTGTCAGCCTCCCGCTGCAGCTGATGCCGCGCGTTTGGCAGACGCCCGTCCCCCCAGGGCAGATTTCACTCAAGCCCCGATCCAACTCCATGCCTCTTAGCCGCGCGTTCGACCGCTGCAATCTGGGCAGCCTTCCACTCGAGAACGTCCAGGCCCATGGTGGCGAGGGGCTGATCCGGTTCGTCCGGGTCGCCGACCGGAGCGCGCTCCTCGGCGGCTGCAACTTCATCGACCTGGCCGAGCTGCCTCCGGGGACCAGCATCGGAACCCACACTCACCGAAGCTCCGAGGAGGAACTCTATCTCGTGCTCGAGGGCTCGGGCCACATGGTCCGTAACGGCGAGGCGTTCGACGTCGCGGTCGGCGACCTGATCCGGAACCCGCCGGGCGGCACCCACTCGCTCCGCAACACCGGAGCCGGGCCGCTCCGAATCTTCGTGTTCGAGCTCGAGGTGGACGGCTGACCACCGCCCTGGTCATGGCCGGCGGACGGGGCGAGCGGATGCGCGCCGCCGGCGCGCAGGTTCCCAAGCCGCTGGTGTCGGTCCTCGGGATCCCGCTGCTGGAGTGGAACCTCGAAGCGCTGCTCCGGGCCGGGTACCGCGATTTGGTGGTCGCCGTCCCCGCGCACACGCCAGAGATCGGTCAGCTCGCGAGCGGCCCGGGCAGGCGGCTGGCGGAGAGACACGGCGCCACCCTCAGGCTGTTCGAGGAGACCCGGCCGCTGGGGAACATCGGCGCCGCCGCCGAGATCGGGACGGTGGACGGGGATCTCCTCGTAGTCTACGGCGACAACCTCACCGGCCTCCCTCTTCCTGCGCTGGTGGAGCACCACCGCCGGGTGAACGCCGCGCTCACCACTGCGGTGCACGTGGAGCCGTTCCGC
>DATFQK010000276.1:0-3344 GCA_035264345.1 Gemmatimonadales bacterium
GGGAAAGCCGCCCTGGAGGCGATCGATCTCGCCGGCGCCGACAACCTGAACGGCAAACTGGTGATCGACACCACGAACCCGATCAGCGATGATCCGCCGGTGGACGGCGTGTTGCGCTACTTCACCGGACCGAACGAGTCGCTGATGGAACGGCTGCAGGCGGCGCACCCCCGCATCGAGTTCGTCAAGGCATTCAACAGCGTAGGCAGCGACCTGATGGTGCACCCGCTCCTCTCCGGCGGACCACCAACCATGTTTTTCTGCGGCAACGATCCCGGTGCCAAGGCCATCGTGTCCCGCGTGCTGGAGCACCTGGGCTGGGAAGGTGCGGACATGGGTAGTGCGATCGCGGCCCGAGCCCTGGAGCCGCTGGCTCAGCTCTGGTGCATTCCCGGCTTCCGGGAGAATGACTGGACCCACGCGTTCCGGCTGCTGCGGGTCTGAGGCCAGCCCGAACACCGGTCGACCATCATAGGAGGAGACATGTGCAGGAACATCAAGCGTCTCAGACATCCCGATCATCCGCCCAGCGATGAGGAGCTGCACGACGCTGCGTTGCAGTTCGTGCGGAAGATCAGCGGTTTCCAGGCGCCGTCGCAGGCCAATCAGGAGGCTTTCGATCGGGCGGTACACGATGTTGCCGCGGTGTCCCGCGCGCTGTTCGACTCGATCCGGGTACGCGGACGTCCCTACGCCGAGTCGGCATGATCGGCCGTATCTGGAGAGGATGGACGACGGCCCGGAACGCCGACGCCTACGAGGGCCTGCTCAAGGCTGAGATCTTCACCGGCATCATCGAGCGGGGGATAACCGGATTTCAGGGCATCGATCTCCTGCGCCGGGAGGTGGAGGAAGGCGTGGAGTTCGTCACCATCATGTGGTTCGACTCGCTGCTGGCCGTGCGAACCTTTGCCGGTGAGGATTACGAGCAGGCCGTGGTTCCACCCAGGGCCCGGCAGCTGCTGATCCGGTTCGATGAGCGATCCGCTCATTACGAAGTGCGGGAACGGCGCGGGCCGGGCAATGGCCATGCGGCCTGACTCTCATCTGGAGATGGCGATATGCGAGCACTAGTACGGGCTTGTCTCACGGCACTCCTGCTCCTGGCAAGTCCTCCCGCTGCCTCGGCCCAGACGCAGCCCTCCCGCTACATCAATCCTCCGAGTCTCACGAAGCCCAACGGCTATACCCATGTCGTGGTTGCCCCGGACAACCGCACCGTGTACATAGCCGGACAGGTTGCCTTCGACAGCACCGGACAGTTGGTTGGTGGGGCCGACTTCAAAGCTCAGGCTCAGAGGGTATACGAGAACCTGCGCCGGGCGCTGACCAGCGTCGGCGGGTCGCTGGACGACGTGGTCAAGACCACCACGTTCATCACCGACATCAAGAACCTGCCGACGCTGCGGGAAGTCCGGGCCCAGGTCTCCCGGTCCGGCCGGCCGCCCGCCAATACGCTGGTGGTGGTCTCCAGCTTGGCCCGGCCCGAGCTGATGATCGAAGTCGAGGCCATTGCCGTGCTGAGTCAGAGTGTGCGCTTTGCGCAGTGATGCCATGCTCGATCTGATTCTCCGCCGGTTCGAGCAGCCCGACGAAGTCCGCGAGATGATCAAAGGCCGGTTCGAGATCGTGCGGATGAACGGGATGAGCATTGGGCGGGCGACCTACCAGCCGGGATGGAAGTGGTCGGAGCACGTGGGGCCGGTCACCGGCTCGAGTCGGTGCCGGGTGGAACACCTGGGCCTGGTGGTATCCGGAGTGGCCACCGTCGCCTTCGACGAGCGGGTGGTAGAGATGCATCCGGGGGACCTCTTCTACGTTCCACCGGTTCCACACGACAGCTGGGTGGTGGGAGACCAGCCCTATGTCTCCTTGCATTTCCTTGGCGCGGACCAGTACGCGCGGTAACTGGCCCAGCACTGATTGAATGAACTCCTGAACCGGAGGTTGGGGTGCCTCGCTTGTCGCGCCGAGCCATTCTGGCTCTGAGTTTCATCATCGGCCTTGCGCTCTGGCTGATCCCGGCCGGATTTCTCCACCAGCCCGAGCCCTGGGACGGCAACGGTCCGGCGTATCCTCTGGCCCTGCTCGGGAGCGGACTTCTCCTGGGCTTTCTCACCCCGGGCCGGACGGGAACCATCGTGGCGGGCGTGTTCCTCGGCCAACTCGCCGTTCTGCTCTGGCGGGTCTTCGCCATTCCGGAGAACAGCGCGCTATGGCTGGTGGGAGTCGTCATGCTGGCCGGCTACACCTTCGTGGCCACCGGGCTTGGAGCGCTCATCGGTAGCGTGCTGCGCCGCCGAATGCATCCGGAGCTGCCGGTGGAGCGACGGGTGTCGGATCGGAGGGTGTGATGCGCCCATTCTTCGTTCTGACGGCCCTGTCGCTCACCGCCCGGCTGTTGCCGGCCCAGTCCTCCATCTCCGCCGATCAGCTCGCCGACTGGCAGCGGAACCGCATCACCGTGCTGGCGTACATCGATGCCATGCCGGATTCGGCCACCGGCTTCAGGCCTACTCGGGGCGTCCGCAGCTTAGCGGAGCAGTTCGATCATATCGTGACCACAAACCTGGAGGTCGCGGCGATCGCGTTGCGGGGACAGAAGGCTGCGCCCGCCCTGGGTGACAGCTCGGTCTACCTGCACGACAAGGCCGCGCTCCGGAAATACGCCGCTGCAACGTATGACTATCTGCTCAAAGCGCTGCAGGAGGCCACACCCGCGCAGCTGAGCAAGCGGGTGGCGATCTACGGACAGCCGCCTCAGCCGGCGAGCCGGCTGGCCATGCTCTCGTACGAGCACACAGTGTGGACCCTGGGCCAGATCGTGCCTTACCTCCGGCTGAACGGAGTCACGCCTCCCGAATACCGCATGCCGTTCTGACCGTGGCGACGATCCAGCTAGCGGCGTCCCTCGCCCTGCTGGTTGTATCCCCGGCGGCGAGTGGCCAGAGCGCTCCGCCGACCTACCGCTGCCGCTTCGTGCCGGTTCCCGTACGAGACGGCGTTCATCTCAACACCAGTGTGTGTCAGCCGGACGGACCCCGCACACCACTCCCCTTTCTGCTCACTCGCACGCCCTATGGCATCGCTGGTGATACCGTAGTTCCCGAGAGCTATCGGTTCTTTGCCGCAGACGGCTACATCTTCGTGTCGCAGGATATCCGGGGCAGGTACAAGAGCGAGGGGAAGTTCATCATGAATCGCCCGCTCCACGATCCGGCCGATCCCAAGGGCGTGGACGAGAGCACGGATACCTACGATACGGTCGAGTGGCTCCTGGCGAATGTCCCGGGGAACAACGGGCGGGTCGGAGTGCTTGGCGTCTCCTATCCCGGCTTTCTGGC
>DATFQK010000277.1:0-4789 GCA_035264345.1 Gemmatimonadales bacterium
GACGTCTCCCGGCTCAGCTGGAGTTGCCGCTGCCATTTGGAAGCGTCACGCTGTCGTTAGTGGGGCAGCAGGGCGCTGATCAGTACCTTCCCAGATAGTTGTCGATCTCCCACTTGCTCACCTGTAAGTTGTACTGCTGAACTTCCTCGCGTTTGGCTTCCAGGAAACGTTCGGTCAGATGTTCGCCCAGGGCGGCCTTGATAACGTCGTCCTTCTCGAATAGCTCCAGCGCCTCGTGCAGGTCCCGGGGCAGCTCATCGATCCGGTACTTTCGCCGGTCGCGATAGCTCATGGTGAAGATGTTCCGGCTGACCGGCTCCCGCGCTTCCAGCTTCCGCTCGATGCCGTCGAGACCCGCCGCCAGCTGGACCGTGAGGGCCAGATAGGGATTGCAGGACGGGTCCGGCATTCGGAGCTCGCAGCGGGTGCCCAGGCCCCGCCGGTCGGGTATGCGCACCAGGGGCGAGCGGTTTCGCATGGACCACGCCACGTTGACCGGAGCCTCGTAGCCCGGCACCAGCCGCTTGTAGCTGTTGATCAGCGGGTTGGTCACCGCGCAAAACCCGCGCGCGTGCTGCAGCAGCCCCTCGATGTAGCTCAGGCCGGTAGAGGAGAGCTGATACGCTGCCTTGGGATCGAAGAACGCGTTTTCCCGGTCCCGGAAGAGTGACTGGTGCGTGTGCATACCGCTCCCGTTGATGCCTTCGATGGGCTTGGGCATGAACGACGCGATGTAGCCGAAGCGGCTGGCGACGTTGCGGACCACGAACTTGAAGGTGGTGAGATTGTCGGCCGTGGTGAGTGCATCCGCGTAGCGGAAATCGATCTCATGCTGGCCGGTCGCCACTTCGTGATGGGCCGCCTCCACCTCGAAGCCCATTTCGACCAGCTGCTCCACAATGACTCGCCGGATCTCCTCACCCCGGTCGATCGGACCCAGGTCGAAGTAGGCCGCAGAATCGTGAGTAATGGTGGTCGGCGATCCGTCCGGTGCCTTCTCGAACATGAAGAACTCGGCTTCGCAGCCGGCCATCATGGCAAAGCCGAGCTTCGCCGCCCGTTCAACCTGGCGCTTGAGCGTGGTTCGCGGACAGCCGGCAAAGGGCTGCTCATCCGGGGTGAAGATGTCGCAGAGTAACCGGGCCACCCGTCCCCCCTCATCATCGTAAGGGAGAACCCGAAGGGTGTGGAGGTCCGGCTTGAGTAGCATGTCGGATTCTTCGATCCTGACGAATCCCTCGATCGAGGAGCCGTCGAACATGATCTCGCCGTCCAGCGCCTTCTCGAACTGACTGCGGGGCACCTCCACGTTCTTGTTCACGCCCAGGATATCGGTGAACTGCAGCCGCAGAAAATCCACGCCGAAGCGCTGGGCCAGCTTGAGGACGTCATCCTTTCCGGCGCCGCTCAGGTCGCGCGGGAAGTCATCGAGGGTAGGACGGGTCGTGCTGACGGGCTGGCGCTGGGCTCGTTCGGGCATGGGGACAAAATAACGCTTACTCACCCCGCTTACCGCTCACTGCTTACCGCTTACCTTTCCCGTCATGACCTGTCCCTCGTGCGGCACAGCCGGCAGCGGAAACTTCTGCAGCTCGTGCGGAGCCAGTCTCACACCTCGAGCCTGCGCCGCTTGTCGCGCCGAGCTGTCGCCCCAAGCCCGTTTTTGCCATCGGTGTGGGCAGCCGGTGAGCGGTGGCGCTCCCTCCATTCCCCCGTCAGAGCGCCGGGCATGGATGGTTGCCGGAGCGCTCTGCCTGCTGCTGGTGGGCGGCATCGTGTACAAGGTGTCGAGCGCATCGCCCCAGCCGGTCGCCCCGGATATGGCCAATGCGGGAGCCAGCAGTCCTGGCCGGGCGCCGGACATCAGTACCCTGAGTCCACGGGAGCGCTTCGACCGGCTGTTCAACCGGATCATGCAGGCGGCCGAGCAGGGCGACTCGGTCCAGGTGGCCCAGTTTACTCCGATGGCCCTGGGAGCGTACCAGCAGCTCGATACCCGCGACATCGACGCCCGCTACCACGCAGCAGTAATTCATCTCCAGGCCGGAGAGATGCCCGCGGCGGCGGCCCTGGCGGACACCATCCTGGCCGAATCTCCCGGCCATCTATTTGGATATGTCATCCGGGGCACGGCCGCCCGCATCCAGGGTAATCGTGCCATCGAGGCTCGTGCCCAGCGCGAGTTCCTGGCTCACTATCAGAGCGAAATGGACCAGAAGCGGGTGGAATATCTCGAACACGGGCCGGTGCTGGAGGAGTTTAAGAAGGAGGCGGAGAGCGGAGCTAAGTAAGGACGGGAAGGACGGGAGCCTTTCTTCCTGACTGCATACCTTCCAGTCGTTCCCGACTTTCCCGCGCTTCCCGTCTTAGATTATCTCCATGGCCACTACCATCCACGTCGCCCACAGCCCCGATTCCGACGACGCGTTCATGTTCTACGCGCTGGCGGAAGGGAAAATTGAGACCGGCAACCTGCAATACGTTCACGAGCTGGCCGACATCGAGACCTTGAACCAACGTGCCCTCCGAAAGGAGCTGGAAGTCACCGCGGTCTCGATCCACGCCTACGCCTATCTCTGGCGCCACTACGCACTGTTGAGCTCCGGATCCTCGATGGGCGACGGGTATGGGCCCCGCCTGGTCTCCCGGTCGCCCGCGCCCCAGGACCCCCGCACCGCCCTCAACCGGCGGCGGGTGGCCATACCGGGCAAGCTGACCACGGCCAACCTAGCGCTCCAGCTCTATCAGCGCGGCTGTGTGACCGAGGTGCTTCCTTTCGATCAGATCGAGGAAGCCGTCGAGCAGGGCGAGGTGGATGTGGGACTCCTGATCCACGAGGGGCAGCTCACCTTCGGAGACAGCGGACTTCACCTCTGGGCCGACCTCGGCGCCTGGTGGTTGGAGGAGACCGGCCATCCCCTGCCGCTGGGCGGCAACGCGGTTCGGCGTGACCTTGGAGGCCAGGTGGTTCAGCAGATCGCCCGCGATCTCCGGGCGAGCATTGTGTACGGTCTGGAACACCGGGCTCCGGCACTGGCCCACGCCAAACAGTTCAATCGCGGCATCGGAGACGAGCGGACCGACACCTTCGTTGGCATGTACGTGAATCAATGGACGGTGGACTACGGACCCCGGGGCCGCGCGGCGGTCCAGCTGCTCCTGGATCGGGCGTTCGAGAACGACCTGATTCCGGAGCAGGTGCAGGTGGAGTTTGTTGGGTAGTCACCAGTCCCCAGTCCCCAGTCCCCAGACTCCCGACTGCCGACTCCCCAACACCGCGGTTTTTAGCTAGCTTGTCTTCATCCTGACTCATTTTCAGCAGTCCTCGAACGGCATCAGGCACAGCCTGGGCCCGAGAGGAAGTGTCTGTGTGCCCGTGATAGATGGAGCCCACTACCCTGCTGCGAGCGGTGCCGCCGATCATAGAGCCGGATCCCAGCATTGCCATTCTGCTGCTGACTGCAGTGTATGACGCAACCCAGTGCAACTCTTTGCATGAGCCTCTGGTCCATCTCAAGGACGTCATCGGGTTCATGCGCAGTAACCATGAAGCCATTTCGCAGCCGCTCGTGTGCCCGCATGATGCCCGCGTCTGACCGCCGCGGTATGTTGCCCCTGCCGCCAGTCCGCCGCGGCCATCGGGTCCTGCTGTGAGCGGAGTGGACCTGATCTTCCTTGCCGCCGGCGGCATGCTTGCTGTTGTGGTGCTCGCCATTCTGGCCTGGCTGCTGTACACCGCCTACCTGGACCGGATTGAACGCCGGCTCGCCTCTCGCAAGGGACTCTACCGGGACCTCGTTTCCCAGCTCGCCACCCGGGACCGGGCACTGCTCGAGCCCACCATCAATCAGATGAGCACGCTGTACGACCTTGATGCCCTCGAAGCTGTGCTCGAAGAGCAGGCTCGCAGCGCGACCGGGCGTCCGCCGTGGCTGCTCCAGGTGTACGACCAGCTTGGTCTGGTCGATAAGTACATCGAGAAGCTCCGCTCCGCACGCAAATGGCGGGACCGAGCCTTTGCAGCCGAGCTCTTGGGGCGGGTCGGCAGCGCCAAGGCGGTCCCCGCCCTGCTGGAGACAGTCCAGGCGACGCAAACTGAAGACGCCGACGTGCGGGAGATCGCGCTTCGGGCGCTGGCCCGAATAGCTGATCCCCACGCGGTGGAACCGCTGGTTCTGGCGCTGGCTCAGGCCGAACCATGGCTGGCTCCCCGTATTGCCGACATCCTGGCTCGCCATGGCGACATCGTCGTCGACCCCTTGCTTGCGCTGCTCAATGATTCCGATCGCCACATCGCTCGCGCCTGGGCCGCCAATGTGCTGGGTGAAATCGGGGCTCAATCCGCTCTTCCCGCCCTGATTCGCAGCCTGGACGACCCCGATGACGAGGTGCGAGCCAAGTCGGCCACGGCTCTGGGCCGGCTGGGTGACCGGCGAGCGCTCCAGCCGCTGCTGGATCACCTCCTTACCGATCCGGCCCCGTTCGTTCGGGTCCGCATTGCATCCACCCTGGGTCAGTTCGGTGGGCCCGAAGTCGTGAATCGCCTGGTGCGAACCCTGAGCGATCCCGCCTGGTGGGTTCGCCTGCGCGGGGTCGAAGCTCTGGAACAGGTCGGTCCATCGGCCGAGGGTCCGCTCGTCGTCGCGCTCGTCGATCCCGACCCCGAGATCCGCCAGCGGGCCGCCGTATCACTCGAGCGGCTGGGCGTTCCCAACGGCTTGCTCCGGCGAATCGAGCAAAACCAGGGAGCAGAGGAGGCAGCCGACACGCTGGGCCGGTTGGCCTCGGC
>DATFQK010000278.1:0-2548 GCA_035264345.1 Gemmatimonadales bacterium
TGGGTCGAGCTGATGACCTCGGTGCTGCCAGGATTCGACCTCTTCGTCTTCCCCACCCGGTTCGACTACTCCCCGTACGCAGTGATCGAGGCGATGAGCGCGGGGGTGCCGGTGATCTCGACGCGAGTCGGCGCTATCCCGGAGATGGTCGAGGACGGGGTGGGAGGGTTCCTGATCGAGGCCGGCAGCGCGGCACCGCTGGCGGAGCGGGTGAGCTGGGCGATTGACAACCGGGCGCAGCTACCGGCGATGGGCGAGCGCGGCCGCGAGCGCGCTATCGAATACTACGCTGCCGAACGCAACTACCCGCAACTGCTTGATACACTGGCTGAGGTCGTCCAGAAGCCGGTGTTGGCGGGTGATCGGGTGTTATGGTGACGAGTCATGGGTGATGGGTAGTAGGTTCTAGACCATGGGCGACACAGGAGTCGCCCTTCTGTTTGCCCGGGGCACCGAGCATCTTCGTGAGGGCAGTGGGACGGCACCGGGTGGTTTAGGTCCGAGCCGGATCGAAGGATGTGCCCGAAGCGCCGCGACTGACCTCCCCGATGCTATCCGGGGTCCTGTGTGCGCCACATCTTGTCGATCTCGGCCAGCAGGACTTCGATGTCGAACGGCTTGAGCACTACGCCGACGCCCATGGTGTCCAGGTGCGCTTGCAGATCGTCGACCAGCTTGATCGCGGCGGTGCAGACCACGACCGGGATGTCGCGGGTCTCGCGGTCCATCTTAAGCATCTGCAGGAACTGCCAGCCCTTCCCTTCGTCCTGGATCAGGAAATCGAGCACCAGCAGATCGGGCCGTTCCGCTTTGACGCGCTTGAGCAGCTCGATCATCTCGACCGTGAAGCCGTCGGTGGTGACCCGATAGCCCTCATCCTCGAGCAGGGCGGTGAACAGCTCCAGGATGGCAATGGTGTCGTTGATGACAAAGATATGCTTCTGGCTTTGATTCCCTGTCTTGGCCACGACCTTCCCCGATCCCACCGCGATCCCGTCCGCACGTACGATGGCAAGCACTTGTTCATGTTGGCGGGCCAGATGGTACAGCAAGTCTCGGCCGATGTGATTTCCAGAGTGTGGTTGCAAGCTCCGGAGGCTCCATCCAGATACCTCGCAGCAACCGAGCTGGGCGGTCAGCGTTTGCTACACACGGAGGGCCGAGCGCGGCCCGACGGTTGTCGACTAGCCGACCGCACGCAACAACGCCCGCGCCTCTTCAGCCAGTTCGAACTGGAACGACCACAGCTCAGCCCAGGCCTCCACCACCTCCTCGAGTGGGTAGCCAAACCGGTCTTCCACGACCGGGCGTCGAGCCGGTTCAGAGACTAACGGCAATATGACACGGAGGAGGCCAATGGTGGTGCGCAGCGCCGCGTCGACAGTGAAGCCCAGGCGCACGAGGCGTTCGTCCCCGGTCCAGCCCGCCTCACGCAATCCCTCTAGATAGCTAGCAAAGCAGGCCGTATCGAGGTCACGCGGAGCGATGCCCACCGTCTCGAAGAAGAAGAGGCTGGCCACCACCAGCTGCCCGAGCTCTTCCCCGACCGCGCCGTGGCCCGCGTACGCCCAATCCAGAGCCACGAACTCCTCTCCTTCCGGTCCGGCGCGGTGCAGTAGATTGCGCCGGAAGGCGTCAAGGTGGCAGAAGTTCTGAGGCAGCCGGTCCAAAGCCGCGAGGAAGCGCTCCCGCTCCGTCCACAATCGCTTGATTTCGATGACCACAGACGGCGGGTAGAGCTCCCGCGCCAGCGGAGACGCATCGGAACCGGCGAGACGCTCTAGCTCGGCGATGGCGAGGCCGGACGGCTGAACGAAGTCACCCAACCACTCCCGACTCAGCCACGGCTGGGCAGGCAGGGGTGCTCCAGCGAGGTAAGCCCCGTTGAAGCGGCCGAGGTGGCGGGCGACCAGGGAGTAGCGGTCGAGCGGCCACGGACCGGGATGCCGTCGGTGACCGCTTCGAGCCAGAGCCGGGTTGTCCCGTCTTGCTGCGCCGCGACGGCCAGGCAGCGCGGGGCCACAAGCCCCCCGGGTAGTGCCGCAAGTAGGCCCGAGCCATAGGCCAGCACCTCCCGCGCCGGGTAGTCCCATGCTCCCGGGTCGGCCCCGTGCGCGGCCGCGCATACCTTGCAGACCAGCGCCCACGGATGGGTGGCGCCGCCAACGCAGGCCAAGCCGGCAACCCGGTAAAGACCAAGCCCCTCGCTGGCCCCGCCCCCGAGTGGGCGACAGGACCACTCCCGCGTGACGACAGCTGCGGGTTCGTCGAGCAGGGCCCGGACCATGGGCTCAAGCGTTGCGGCATCGACACCGGACAGGCCATTGGCATCCTCAGCCATTCGTTTGCTCCCGACTGCCGCACGGCCTTGCCGATGACTTTGACGAGGAAGCAAATCGCACGTCGCCGCTGGACGGTTCCGACGAAGCGTCTGCGGCGGGAGCAGCGCGTGCCTCTGCCGCCATACGGATTTTCGCCCTAAAGCCTTCCAGCCGCGCGACCTCATTACCACTGGTGCACTGAGCGCCGTGGTCCGAGAGGTGGATCA
>DATFQK010000279.1:0-3751 GCA_035264345.1 Gemmatimonadales bacterium
GTGGACTGGAAGATCCTGGGCCGCAACGACCGGCTCTATGTGAAGCAGTTCGAGGAAGAGACCAATCTTCGGGCCATGATCGTCTGCGACACCAGCCGGAGCATGGCCTGGTCGGGGTCGCCGGGAACGGTACTGCCCAAACTGGCCTACGCCCAGCGTCTGATTGCGGCCCTGTCCCTGGTCTTGATTCGGCAGCGCGACGCTACCGGCCTGATCACCTTCGACGACGACGTCCGCACCGTCACCCCGCCCCGCGCGCGCCTCAGCCACTGGCATCAGCTGCTCCAGGTATTGGCGGCGGCCCAGGCGGGACACGGAACCGCGGCGGAACCCGCGCTCCGCCGGGTAATCGGGCAACTGCGCCGACGTGGTCTGGTGGTATTTGTCTCGGATCTGTTGCTCGACCGGACCCTCGCGCTCAAGGCGCTCCGCTTCCTCAGGCACCGGGGCCACCAGGTTCTCGTCCTCCATATCATGGATCCTGCCGAGGTGAGTCTCGCCGGGAATAACGAGGCGAGATTCGAGGATCCGGAAACCCGAGCGGCGGTGGTTCTTCGGCCCCGGGACTGGGCCGGTCCCTACCGGGACACGGTGCGTGGGGTGGTCAGTGAGTGGCGGCTCGCCTGCAGGCGCCATGGCATCGCGTACCATCAGGTCACCACGGATACGCCGTTCGGCGTGGTTCTTCGCGAGGCGCTGGCGCCGCCATCTCGGTCGGCATGATCAGCTTTCTGCATCCGTGGCTGCTCGCCGGACTGGCTGCGGCAGCGATTCCGATCCTCCTTCATCTGCTGGCACGTCGCGAGCCGCCTACCATAGTCTTTCCCGCCGTTCGGTACCTTCTCACCACCACCCGGGAACATCAGCGCCGGCTCAAGCTGCAGAACTGGTTGTTGCTGTGCCTTCGAACCCTCCTGGTGGTGCTGCTGGTACTCGCAGCGGCCGCTCCGTCGATTCCGAAGACGGGTGTGGCGGGGCATGGGCCCAGCGCCCTGGTCCTCATCGTCGACAACTCGCCCAGCAGCGGGGCGGTGCTGAGAGGCACCCCAACGTTCCGGCAGCTGGTCGCAGCAGGCAGGCAGGTACTGGCCCGCGCCACTCCTCAGGATGCGCTGTGGCTGGTCACCGCCGATGAGATTCCCCGCCGCGGCGATCAGGCTGGTCTCGATGAGCTGCTGACCGGGCTGAGCATCTCACCCCGGCGGCTCGATCTTGGGGCTGTGATAGGACTGGCTGAAGAGGTGCTCGGCCCGGAGCCCAAACCGGGTGAGATCATTCTCCTCACCGACCTTCAGGCCAGCGCCCTGTCGCCCGCAAAGGCTTCCTCACCTCTGGTGGTGGGCCGGCCCGACGCTCCATCGCCGCCGAATGCCGGCATCGGCAGCCTCGATGCCGGCTCGCAGCCCTGGTCGCAGGAGGGAGGCCGGGTCACGCTGACGCTGGTCGGAGATTCGGGTCCTGGCGTTCCGGTGAGCGCTCGTCTCGGCACTCGCCCCGCGGCGCAGGCACTCGGCCACGTGGGAAGCGCGGCCACACTGGATATCCCCGGCGCGCCCAGCGGCTGGTGGGAGCTCAACGCCGTGCTGGACCCAGACGAGCTTCGAGCCGACGACCGGCGGGTGATGGCCGTCCGGATCGCACCGGTGGCCCGGGTGAACTGGGATCCCAGCGACCGCTATGTCGCCGCAGGGTGTGAGGTGCTCGCGTCCAACCGCCGCATCGTGCGGGGAGATGAAGTGCTGCTGGGGCGACTGGGGCGGGGAATCTCTGTGGTGCAGCCGCCGGACGATCCAGCCCAGATCGGGGCACTCAACCGCTCGCTCGCAGCGCGGGGGATTGGATGGCGCTACGGCGAGCTCTCGCTGGAGGCACAGTTCACCGACAGCAGTGCGGTGCTCGGCCGCCACAGTGTTCACCGCCGGTACATTCTTCAACCCAGCAGCAGCGGCCGCACTGGCGTCCTCGCTACGGTGGCCGGGACACCATGGATCGTGCGCGGGGGAGACGTGGTCTTGCTGGGCAGCCGGCTCGATCCAGGATGGACCGACCTGCCGGTGTCGGCGGGCTTCATGCCATTCATGGATTTGCTGGTGAACCGGCTGGCCCGCGGAGAGAGCGTGCTGGAGCAGGGCAGCACCGGTGATGTGGTGCGGCTGCCGGATCTGGCAACGGAGGTGCATAAGGGCGACCGAAGCTGGCGAGTCGAGGGTGGCGGACTGTTTCGACCGGTGGAACCGGGAATTCACTTTCTTCTCTCGGGCCGCGACACCATCGGCGCCGTGAGCGTCAATCCGGATCCACGCGAGTCTCGGCTGGAGCGCGCCACCGACGTCCAGGCGCGGCGGCTCTGGCGGGGAGCGCGGATGGTCTCCCTCGGCGAGGCCGGCGGCGCCGCCTTTTCCTCGGCGGCCAGAGGAGATCTGCGGGGCCCATTGTTGTGGACGGCGTTGCTGGTGGGCCTGGTAGAGGCCGGTTTTGCCAGTGGGTGGAGGCGGCGGGCATGAGCCTCAAGCCGCTGCTCGATGCCTTCGAGCGGATTCCCGCGGTACAGGATCTCTCGTCACGGCTTCCTTCCCGGGCAACCGTACTACGGCTGGGTGGTCTGCCCGGGTCCAGCGCATCCGTGCTGGTTGCCTGGCTGGTCCGCGCCTTTCCTCAGCGACTGCTCACGGTGGTGGCTCCCACCCCGGCCGACGCCGAGCGCTGGCTCAGCGATTTGGGCCATCTCACCGACGTGGCCACGGTTCTGTATCCGCAGCGTGAAGCGCTGGGTGAAGACGAGCCGCACTACGAGATTGCCGGTGAGCGAGCCGAAACCGTGGAGGCCCTGCTGGCGGGCAAGCTCAGGATTCTGGTTACCACCGCCAGGGCAACGGCGGAGCGCACCCTGCTTCCTGCTGCGCTGGAGCGGCTTCGCCTGTCCCTCTCGGTGGGCGACAAGCGAGCTCCGGCGGACGTTGCCCGCGCTCTTGAAACCATGGGATACCACCGGGTGCCCACGGTCACCGAGGTTGCCGAATACAGCGTGCGGGGCGGCATCCTGGACGTGTACGGGTTCGGCATGGCGGCTCCGGCGCGGCTGGAGTGGTGGGGCGACGACATCACTTCACTTCGGGGCTTTGATCTCACCACGCAGCGATCGCTCCAGGAGCTGCCTGAGATCACGGTGTTGCCGATCAATACGCAAGCGATGAGAGACGAGGCCGACGCCTGGTCAGGCGGTCAGGCCCGCCGTACTCTGCTCGAGCTACTTCCCTCAGACACCCTGGTGGTCGAAGAGTCGTTTGGGCCGGATCTCGACGAGGTGACCCGCGCCTGGAATGAGGCGGAGCACCACCTGGAGGTGGCCCGCCGGCTGGGGGAGGACGTTCCCAAGCGCGACGCCATCTTCCAGGATCCTGCCCAATGGCGGGCCCGGATCGAGGCTTTCCCTCGCCTGCTTTTGCGGGACGAACCGGTGGACCTGCAATTCGGATTCTTTCCCCCCGAGCGGGTGGATCGGGACCTCAACCGCCTTCGGGCGCTGATCCGTTCCGGTACTCCAACACTCCTGCTCTGTGATAACGAAGGCCAGCTCGAGCGCATGGAGGAGCTGCTGGAAGAGGGCGGCCGATTCGGCACCGCTGCTACGCTGGCCATCGGGGCGCTCGACGGCGGATTCGTCATGCCCACACTGCGGGTCCTCACCGATCACGAGATCTTCCGGCGGGCCCGCAGGCTCCGCCGCCCCCGGCGATACCGTGAAGCGGCA
>DATFQK010000280.1:0-2385 GCA_035264345.1 Gemmatimonadales bacterium
TGCTGGGTCAAGGCCAATCCGTGCCAGCGGCAGTACATGGTGCCGTCCATCACTGGACACCGGTCAAGCAAAGCGCCCAGGTGAGGGCAGGCGGCGGGCCCGGCTACCAGCCCGCCCGTTGAGTTCCGCCAGAAGACCACCTCACGGCCGGCGATCGTTCGCGCCACCGACTCCTTGGTTCCGACCTCGTCGCTGGCGCCGGCCACGAACCAGCCCCCCGAGTCCTGTGCCTGAGCGACCCGAAGCGCTGTCGCTATCCGACCGGGCTGGGCCAGACGCCAGGTGGGCACCATCCGGTCCTCCCGAGGCTGGGGGACTCGCGAGATGGGGATGCGGGACCGCAGCGCTGGCCCCGGACCGACGGGGCTCGGCAGCGGGTCAGGACGGGTTCGAAGTGACATCGCTCATGCTCCTTGCTCGGTCGATCCCAAGGCCCCTGTTCGTTCGAGGTCCCGTCACCATCATGCGTGCCGTGGTCAGTGCCTTCCGCCACGTTGGTACCCGCACTCGACCGGCGAACACGTCATATCCTTCCGCCTCGATTCGGTCGAGGATCCGCGCATAGAGCACTCGGGCGTTGCCGACGCATCTTGCCGACCGCGGCGGCAGCATCGCTATGCCGGAGTCGGCGAAGCTGTAGAGCGCCCGATTGCGTTCGATCTCGTACCTCATGAGGGCCTGAAACTCCGGCGTGGCCCGGCGCATCCCAAGATCAACACCGAATTGCCGCAGATCAGCCTGAGGAATGTAGATCCGTTCCCGATCGAGATCCTCTTCGATGTCACGCAGAAAATTCGTCAGCTGAAATGCGAGTCCCAGCGCTCGCGCCGGTGCTTTCGCGGCCGGATCGAGGGGCTCCAGCACGGGCAGCATCATTTCCCCGATCACCGCCGCCGAGCCTTCCATATAACCGCACAGATCCTCCCAGGTTTCGTACGAGCTCACGGTCAGGTCCATCGCCATCGCGCCGAAAAACCGCTCGAAGCACTCGGGTTCGATCCCGCAGGTGATCACGGTGTGGACGATCGCGGCGATCACCGGATCGGTGCTGGTCCGCTCCATCAAGGCGGTGCGGAAGGTATCGGCGAAGACTTCCAGCCGTTCGCCGACACCCACGTGATCAGTGCTTGTCGGAGCGGGCCCATCCACAGGCTCAGGCCCTTGGCCTTGGGCGGGCCTGGGGCGCGGGCCTTTGAAGGGCTGAGGACTCGCGCGCTGGATGAGCTTCGGGCTTGAGTCAGGCAGGTCGACAATGTCGTCCGCGAGTCGGCACAGGGCGTAGACCGCATACACGTGGCGGCGGCTTCGGCGGGGAAGCAAAGCGGCACCCCAGAAATACGTGGTTCCGTAGCGCCAGGTCAATTCTGCACATCGGCGGTAGCCCTCGCGCAGCCGCGGATCCAGCTCACCCTCCCGCTGCCGGCGCCTCATCGAACCGGCCCCGGCAGGTAGCGAGCGACCCGCTCGGCGGCTAGCTTGCCGGAGATCAGCACCATGGGGACTCCGACGCCTGGCACGGTTCCCGAGCCGGCGAAGAACAGCCCAGGAAGCCGCCGTTCCACATTGGGCGGCCGGAACGGCCCCGTCTGCGCGAAGTTGTGCGCCAGCGCGAAAGGGGTGCCGCCCGCCATTCCCTGGCGCTGCCAATCCAGGGGCGTCACCAGCTCATCGATGATCACATCGCTCGGATACCCCCGGGCGGCAATGAACCCGTGCAGTCGATCTCGCATCGCCGGGCCCTCCCGGGTCCAGTCGATGCCGGCACTCAGGTTCGGCACCGGCTCCAGCACATAGAGCGCGGAGCAATCCAGCGGCGCCATCGTTGGCTCGTCCAATGACGGTACGGTCACCAACCGCGACGGATCAGGCATCAGTCGGCCGTCCTTCAACAGCGCCTCGAAGGCCGACCCCCACTCGGCACCGAAGTGGATGTTGTGGTGCGCCACATTGTCCGCGGGAAGACCTCGGACGCCGACGTGCCAGACCACCGCGGAGGGCGAGTAGCGTCCGCGTGCCGCCGCTCTCGGCGGCTTGAGATCAGCCAGCAACACTTGGTAAGCCACCGGCAGGTCCATGGTGCACACCACCGCGTCGGCTCGCAGGCGAGTTCCAGACGCGAGCCCGATACCGGCGACCCGTCCGGTGGGGGAGCGCAGGATGGTGTCGACGGCATCGCCGTACCTGAACGAAGCTCCAGCCTTCTCGGCCGCCTGGGCCATCGCCCGGGGGACGGTATGCATCCCACCTTCGGGGAACCACACACCCTCGATGCTGTCCATGTAGGTGATCACCGCATACACCGCCAGGGCGGCTTCCGGCGCCAGGCCGGCGTACATGGCCTGAAAGCTGAAGAGCCGGTGGAGCCGCGGATCACGGAAACGCTTG
>DATFQK010000281.1:0-8679 GCA_035264345.1 Gemmatimonadales bacterium
TCCCGTCCGGCCAAGGCTCTCATCTCGCTGAAGGCGGGGCCGAGCTTTGGTATCAGTCAGGCCGCGGGTGTAGGACCGAGCGTACTGATCCTCGCCGACACCGACGCGGTCGCGACCAGTGCCCTGGCCGCGAGCCTGGCGGATTCCGGCGTTCAGGTCACTCTTCGTCCGGCTCCGGAGTACACCTGGGACGGAACGAACCCGAGCCTGAACGGCTTCGATGTCGTCATTCACCTAGATGGTACGACCTACGACCTCCCGCTGTCGACCGAGGCCCAGCAGGCCCTCACCAACTTCGTCCAGAATGGTGGCGGCTTTGTCGGAGCCCAATGGAACGGCTTCGAGTGGCAGCCCGATCTTTCGGAGCTCGTCCTGCTCGGCGTGGGTCTCAACCCCGGAGGCCCGGAGCATAACTGCGGCGGTTGTACTGTGACCTATGAGCGCTTGCCCGCGGCTGAGGGCCACCCGGTGTTGGCCGGATTGCCGGCGTCGTTCTCCGTGCCGGCTGATGGCCACGATGCAGGGCCGGCCCAGGATTTTGCGACCGTGTTGATGCAGGTCGAGTCCGGCGGGCCCGGCGTGCTGGTCCGTGAGCTGGGGTCCGGCCGAGTGGTCAACTTCAGCTTTGCGCCGAACTACCCCTACGGTGATGCGGGGTTGAACGAGAACCTGCTGACGCTGCAGGATCCCAATGTGCAGCACCTCTATCTGAATGCGGTCCGTTGGACCTCGGGCTCGGCTGCGGCGGTTGCCGTGCCCCAGACAATCACCTTCGACCCGCTGGGCGACAGGGTCTATGGTGACCCGGCGTTTGCGGTGAGTGCCTCAAGCAGCTCCGGCCTGCCGGTGAACTTCACCGCGACCGGTGAGTGTGCCGTGGTCGGTTCCAGTGTGTCGATCACTGCCGCGGGCTCGTGCACCGTCACCGCCCACCAGGCGGGCAACGATGCCTACGCCCCGGCTGACGATGTTTCGCGGACCTTTGCGATTACCAAGGCGGCCGCCAGCATCACGGTCGGTACCGAGTTTACCTATGATGGAACAGTGAAGAGCGCTAAAATCACCACCAATCCGGGGACCTTGAGCGGCGTCACGGTGACGTATACGCTGGACGGCAGCCCGGTGGCGGAGCCGGTTAACGCTGGTGTGTACCAGGTCGTTGCGACCCTGGATAACCCCAACTACACGGCGGAACCGGCGTTTGGTACGCTCACCATCAGGCAAGCTACACCAGCCATTCAGTGGCTGACTGCTCCGCTGCACGTGGGCGATCCCCTCGGCTTTGAACAGCTCAATGCCGTGGCCAGGGGTGTGGATGGTGCGATCCTGTTGGGTAGGTACATCTATTCCCCGCCGGCGGGAACTCGGTTGAAGGCGGGTTCGCAAACGCTTTCAGTCCTGTTTACACCGGCTAGTCTCAATTACACCGTCGCTCAGAAGAGCGTGGTAGTTGCAGTCGTAAACGGCAAGCGCGATAAATCAGGCAAGCTTATCGTCGCTCGATAACGCAATATCCCGCACCTGAAGTCGAGGTGCTCGGAATAGCACGACCAGGCCAGGGCGTCGGTGAGCGCCCTGGCCTGGTCATTTCTAGCTCTTTTCCCCGAGGACCTTAATTACCACCCGCTTGCGGCGCTGGCCGTCCCACTCGCCGTAGAAGACCCGCTGCCAGGGGCCGAAATCCAGCTTGCCGGCAGTGATGGGGACAATCACCTCGTGGCCCACGGTCAGGCTCCTGAGGTGGGCCGCGGCGTTGTCCTCTCCAGTCTCGTTGTGGTGATATCGGTCGGGGTCCCACGGCGCAATGGTGCTCTCCAGCCAGGCGAGGATATCCTGCCACAACCCTGATTCATGATCGTTGACGAAGACGGATGCACTGATGTGCATGGCCGAGACCAGCACGAATCCCTCACGCACCCCGCTGGCCTGCACCTGCTCCGCGACCTGGTCGGTGATGTCGATGATCTCCTGACGCTTCCTGGTCTCGAACCAGAGATAGTGCGTGTGACTGGTCATCGAAGCAGCTCTTCCAGCTTTATCGCGGTCTCGGTCTTTTCATCCCGGTATTTCACGATGACCGGCGCGTACAACGCGACGCCGGCTTTGGCGCCCGGTCCGGACCGGATCGGACGAGTCCCCGGCACAACCACAGCGTCGGCAGGTATCTCGAGCGGATGTTCTCCCTCCCGGCGGTAAACCCGATCGCGCACCAGATCGAAGACGCTGGTGCCGGCACTCAAAATGGTGCCTGGAGCCAGCACTGCGCGTTCCCGTACGATGGTCCCTTCATAGATCCCTGAGTTACCCCCGACCAGCACCTCGTCTTCGATGATGACCGGAAGAGCGCCAGCCGGCTCCAGCACTCCCCCGATCTGTGCCCCTGCAGAGAGATGGACCCGTCGCCCGATCTGGGCACAGGAGCCAACCAGCGCGTGTGAGTCCACCATTGTCCCCTCGCCGACATAGGCGCCAACGTTGATGTACATAGGCGGCATGCACACCACCCCCGGCGCGACGTAGCACCCGTCGCGAATGGAGGAGCCTCCAGGGACAATGCGGATGCCCTCTGCCGGGCCGATGGTGCGCAGGGGGTAGGTGTCCTTGTCGAAGAACGGAAAGGCGCCGGAGGTGAGCACCTGAGTCACCCGCCCCAGCCTGAAGCCCAGGAGAATGCCGCTTTTGACCCATAGGTTTACTCGCCAGCTTCCATCCGGGGCGGGCTCGGCGGCTCGCACCGTGCCGCTGTTGAGCAGTTGCTTGAGCGCCTCAAAGGCGCGCAGCGCCTTGGCTTCGTCTCCTTGAGGCACGCCTCTGGCATAACGCTCGATCTCGGTTCTCAGCTCCTCGCGAGACCGGCTGCCGTTTTTCACAGAGCGACTCCGGCTCCCTGCAGCGCCTGACGGAGGGCCAGAACGGTTGCCTCGCTGGCCGGCAGCAGCGGAAGCCGGAGCACGTTCCGGATCCGGCCCATGCAGTGGAGAGCAGCCTTGACCGGAGCGGGGTTGGTCTCAAGAAAATTGGCGTTCATCAACGGGAGCAACCGGTAGTGGAGCGAGCGGGCGTTATGGATATTGTCCGAGAGGAGCAGGTGCACCAGCGCCGTCATGGCCGCTGGGATTTCGTTGGATACCACCGAGATCAGGCCATCACCGCCGGCACCCAGCACCGGTAAGGTCAGCCAGTCGTCCCCCGAGAGCACAGCGAAATCGTTCGGTCTGGATTGGAGCAGAGTCATGATCTGGCTCAGGTCGCCGCTGGCTTCCTTGATACCGCGGATATTCGGGTGCTCGGCCAGGCGGAGCGCCAGCTCGGGGCGGAGATTGACGGCGGTGCGTCCCGGGATGTTATACAGGCACACCGGCCTGGTGGCGGCATCGGCCACGGCGCTGAAGTGCCGGAACAGACCTTCCTGGGTGGGCTTGTTGTAGTAGGGAGTGGCGCTGAGTACCTAATCGGCCCCGAGCCGGCACATGCGCTGCGCTTCGTCCACCGCCCTGGCCGTATCGTTGCTGGTAGCTCCCGCCATGACCGGTACTCTGCCGTTGGCGAGCTCCACCACGGCGGCTACGACCCGCTCACGCTCCGAATCGTTCAGGGTCTGCGCTTCACCGGTGGATCCACAGGGCACCAGGAAATCGATGCCTTCGGCAATCTGCCAATCGACTAAAGCCCGAAGCGCCGGAAAATCCACCGACCCCGACTCGGTGAAAGGAGTGACCAGGGCCGTCCCGCAGCCTTGCAGTCGTGTCATGAAGGCCCGAACAACATCTGCTCGAAGGTGAATACGCCCTGGTGGCCGGGCAACCATTCAGCCGCTGCTAAGGCACCCGCCGCGAACACCTCCCGGCTTTGGGCGGCGTGACGCAAGGTGACGGTCTCGTGCGGGCTCTGGTAGGTCAGCGTGTGCGTGCCAACGGCATCACCCCGGCGGAGCGAGGAGATCGGAATGTTGCGACTAGGATCTTCTGCCCGAAGCTGGCGCTGCAACACGAGCGCCGTCCCTGAAGGGGCGTCCAGCTTGGACTGATGATGCTCTTCCTCGATCGAGCCGCTGAACTCCGGCCGGGCGCGAAATCCTCGGGCCAGCTCCCGGGCCGCGCGGAGAAGCAGGTGGACGCCCACGGCGAAATTTGCCCCGTGGAGCAAGGCGCCCCGGCGCTGCTGGAACCAGTGACTCACCTGCGCGAGCTCATCTTCCCACCCCGTCGTTCCCGTCACGGTGGGTATACCGAGCGCGCTCAGCCGCTCCAGGTTCCCGACCACGGAGTCGGGCCGGGTGAACTCCACCGCCACGTCCACACCCCGGAGCCGCTCTTCGGTCAGGGCTTGGCCATCGACGTTCTCAGCGTGCCGGACCACGGTGTGGAGGATGTGGCCTCGTTCCTGAGCGAGTTCCGCCACCGCCTTCCCCATCTTCCCGTTCCCGATGATGGCGATTTTCATCAGTCCGATCCAAAAAACTCACGATGCAGCCTTCGCACCACGTCAGGGCCGTCCTCCTGTCGAACAACGAAGGTCATGTTGATCGAAGAGCAGCCCTGGGAAATGACCTCGACATTGGCCGGCCAGACGGCATTGAAGACCCTGCCCGCCAGGCCGGGGGTGTTGCGCAGACCGATTCCCACCACCGCAATAATCGCCCGCCGCTCCTCGACCCACACTTCGCCCAGCTCCTCCAGATCGCGCAGCAACGGGGTGAGCCGGGAGCGGTCCTCGATGGTGATCGAGATGCTGATCTCGCCGCTCGCCAGCACGTCCACCACCGTCTCGTGCCGCTCGAAAATCTCGAACAGCGCGCGCAGAAAGCCGAAGGCGCCCAGCATTCGGGGCGCGCGGATATTGATCACGGTGATCCCCTGCTTCCAGGAGATCGAGCGAATGGGCGAGTCTCCCACCTGCTCTATCACGGCTTCCGGCTCGATCGTGGTTCCGGTGCGGTCCGGGTGGCGGGAGTTGAGGATCACGATCGGTATGCCCAACCGCACCAGTGGCAGTGCGGTTGCCGGGTGCAGGATCTTGGCCCCAAAGGTGGCGAGCTCGGCGGCCTCCTCGTAGCTCGCCGCCTTGAGCGTCCGAGCACTGGACACGATGCGCGGATCGGCTGTCATGAGGCCATCCACATCGGTCCAGATCTCGACTCGGCTGGCCTCCAGCGCCGCCCCGAGCAGCGCGGCGGTAAAGTCGGATCCTCCCCGGCCCAGGGTGGTGCTGGCCCCGGTGGCGGTGGCGCCGATGAACCCCTGGGTGACCGGCACCTGTCCTGCCTGGCACAGCGGCCGCAGACACTCCCGGGCGCGGGTGTTGATGACTTGCATGTAGGGAGTGGCCCGGGTGAACCGTGCGTCAGTCACCATGATAGGGCGGATGTCGATCCAGGTGACATTGATGCCGGCACCACTCAGCGCGCCGGCCACCAGCCTCGAGCTCCACAGCTCTCCTCGCCCGGCAATGGCATCCAGCTGAGCCGGGGTGGGCCTCCGGTCTCGTAGCCCCCTGAGCTCCAGGCGGAGGGTCTCCCCGTCGGCCAGTATGCTGTCCAGCGCTCCGTCGGCTCCGGGCAGCGAGTGCGCAATCTGCACGTGGCGGTCGAGCAGAGCGCTCAGTGCCTGATCCAGCGTGCCTGGCTCCTCGATCTCAGCCTCGGCCGCGAGGCTCAGCAGCCGGTCGGTCACTCCGGCCAACGCTGATACCACGACTACCGGTTGGTCCACAATCCGGCGACGTACGATGTCGATGAGCCGGCCAATGGCCTCGGCGTCCGCCACCGAGGTTCCGCCGAACTTGGCGACAATCATCGAGACCTTCCTGCCGCCTGGGCAACTCTTCCATCAGCTACCAGCAGCTCGGCGATCTGCACCGCCTGTCCCGCTGCTCCCCGCACGGTGTTGTGTCCCAGCACCACCATGCGAAGGTCGAGCACCGTGCAAGGGCGAACGCGCCCGACCGAGACCGCCATTCCAGCGCCGCGGTCGGCATCAAGCCGAGACTGCGGACGATCGATTCGCTCATCCACTTCGATCGGTGGGACCGGAGATGAGGGCAGCTGGCAGACCCGGGGTGAACCGCGGAAGGCGCGGAGAGCCTCAACCGCCTGAGCCGGATCGGTCTTCTGCCGGAATCCCACCGACAGGGTTGCCATATGGCCATCTACCACCGGCACCCGGTTGGCGTGCACGCTAAGGGAAAAGTGAGACGGCTCGATGGCACCGCTGGCCAGCGTTCCCAGAATCTTGCGGCTCTCCCGCTCGATCTTTTCCTCCTCACCGGCTATGAAAGGGATCACGTTGCCCACGATGTCGAGAGACGCCACTCCTGGATAGCCGGCCCCCGAGATGGCCTGCATGGTCGAAACGAACAGCCGCTCGATGGTGAAAGCCCGGTGCAGTGGGGCGAGCGCCAGCGCCAATGCCGCGGTGGAACAGTTGGGGTTGGCCAGGATGGCGCCATCCCAGCCGCGAGACTGCCGCTGACAGTCTACCAGTGAAAGGTGGTCCTCGTTCACTTCAGGGATCAGAAGCGGAACGTCCGGATCCATGCGGTGAGTGCGGGTGTTCGTCACTACAATTGCGCCCGACGCGGCAAAGGCCTGCTCGATCGGGCCGGCCACCTCCGCCTCCAGCGCCGAGAAGACGATCGGCCCCGGGCTGGGGGGAACGCATTCTCTCACGATGAGCCGGCCAACCTCCGGCGGCATCGGCACCGGTTCGCGCCAGCGAGTTGCCTCGGCGTAGGTCCGTCCGGCGCTGGCGGACGAGGCAGCCACGGCGGCCAACTCGAACCAGGGGTGCTCCGCCAGCAAGCGGACGAACTTCTGTCCCACTGTGCCGGTGGCACCCAGAACCGCGACCGGAATCCTCTGGCTCACGCCGGGGCCCGTTTCAACAGATCAGAAGCCAATCGCTCGTAGAGGTCGACGCCACGAAGGAGATCGGCCTTCCGGATGTGCTCGTGGCTGGTGTGCGCGACCCGTATGGTCCCGGGGCCGAGTTGATACCGCTCGCCCCAGGCCGAAAGAAACGGCAGGTCGCTGGCGTAGCTCACGACGGTGGTTTCCCAGCCCTCGGGGGCGTTTCCGCCCTTATGGAATGGCAACTCCACCGGAAAGTCCACCGCGACTCCGGGAGCGAGCAGCGCTCGAATACCGCTCTTCAGTGAATCCGAGGGTTCCACCGTCCGAATCAGGAGCTGGGCAGTGGCCGACGGAGGAATCACGTTTGGCGCTACCCCTCCCTCGATTAGACCAAGGTTGAGGGTCGACTGGCCCAGCAGCGGGTCGCTGGGCAGAGGCATTCGGCGGATGCGATCGATGGTATCGAGCAGCGCGGCGATGGCGCTGACCCCTTCGGCTGGATAGGCTGAATGCGCGGCTCGGCCCTGGGCCACCAGGTCTACCCGAAGCGAACCCTTCTGTCCAATCGAGAGCCGGTTCTCGGTGGGCTCGCCGTTGATCAGGAAGCGCCCTCGGGGACTCAGCTCTCCGGCCGCACGGGCCCCATCGGAGCCATTCTCTTCACCCACCAGAAACAGCAGTCCGATCCGCCGCTCACCCCGGCTCGCCAGCCGCTCGGCGGCCGCGATCATTGCTGCGGCCAGTCCCTTGGCGTCGCAGCTTCCCCGTCCATGGATGATGTCGGCGTCCTCGGACAGCGGTACGTACGGCGGAACCGTGTCGAGGTGGGTAGACAACACCACGGTGGGCGACACCCGGTACGCGTAGAGATTCTCCCGGCCGGGACTGACCGGCTGACGCACGGTGTGATAGCCCGCTTGCCGCAGGATGTTGTCCAGAAAGTCCGTGGCCGGGCCTTCGGAGCCGGTGGGCGTCTCCAGAGCCACGAGTGCTCGAGTCAGTTCCAGTGCATCCATGAATGAGACGCCCCGCCAGCGACCGACGTGGCGGGGCTCCTGATCGAGAAAACAGAGCGCTGCGCTAGGCAGACCGATTCTGGGCGACGAGCAGCTATAAGCTAGAAAAGCGGGTGGGCTGCTGCAAGATCGGTCCTCGGCAATTCACGGCTCATTCACGCTCCCTCCGTAATCTCCTTATGTCATTCACCGCAACGACACACGGCTTTGGCTGGAGGTTACCATGCGCGCCATCATCCTGTCACGACTGATTACAGCCATGGGAGCCATAGCTGCCCTGGCAGCCTGTGAGGACTCCCTGTCACCCCGGGCTCCGGGCGGCACACCAGGGATCACAGTAATTCCCAGTACGGCCACCATCCACGCCGGCCAGCTGGTGACACTTGAGGCCCGGATCAGTGACGAGTTCGGTGATGCCCTCGACGGCTCATTCAGCTGGAGCAGCAGCAACGACGCGATTGCCACAGTCGGCTCCAATGGTGCCGTTGTGGGCCGGATGGAGGGGACGGTGACGGTCACCGCCAGCGCCCTCGGAAAGTCCCAGAGCTCCTACATTCACGTACTGGCCCGGGAGTCGAAGGATGGCGGCGGGAAGGACCTCGGCAAGAACGGCGAGCCGCTCTGATGCGGCGCAACTGGTTCCGCTAATGCTGCTGCCGGCCGGCTAGGCGGAGCGAACCGTCTGGTCGGCCCGCCGGGCGGTCCGCTGGCCTTCCGCCACATCGAGCGGCCAGAGCAGCAGTGCTCCCACGGCAAAGAACAGGATGACGGAGAGAATCGCATTGCGGCTCGACCCGGTAGCCGCAATGGTGC
>DATFQK010000282.1:0-2706 GCA_035264345.1 Gemmatimonadales bacterium
GTACTTGCCCTGCTGCTGCGCCACCTGGGCCGTGGCGGGAAGAGGCGGCTCCCCCCTCCCCTCGATCACTGCGCAATCGCCCAGAGCATAGACTCCCTCCCTTCCCGCAATGCGGAGCTGGTCATCCACAATCAGGCGGCCCCGGCGATCGAGGGGCAAACCAAGGGAGGCGACCAGAGGGACGGGCGCATTGCCGCCCGCCCACAGCACCAGGCCGCACGGGATGACCTCTCCGCCTGCCAGCACCACCCGGTCCCGTTCGATGGACTGGACCTTCGCCTGGGTCCGCACTTCGATGCCCGCGTGGAGGAAGTGCCGTTTCGTGTAGTCGCTCAGCGCCTCGTCGAAGCTGGTGAGGAGCCTCTCCAGGGCCTCGACCAGGACTACCCGAGCCTGTGGGGCGAGCTCGGGGTAGCTGTGGCGCAGCTCCTCGTCGATCAGGTCATCGATCTCCGCCGCGATCTCGACGCCCGTGGGACCGCCGCCGCAGACCACGAATGTCAGCCGCTGGTGCAGCTCGTCGGGAGTGAGGCCCGGGATCTCAGCGCGCGCAAACTGCTCCAGGACTCCCCTCCTCACCGCCCGGGCGTCCTCCACGCTGGCAAGCTTGAGAGCGTGCTCGCGAACGCCGGGCACGCCGTAGTCCCCTACTGCCGCGCCAACGGCGATGACAAGGATGTCGTAGGGCAGCGTAAACCGCTCTCCTCCTACCGCACCGATGCAGTGGACCTGACGGCTCTCCCAGTCGATCGATTCCGCGGAGCCCTCGATCACGTGGACGCCGCGCAGCCGGCGCCGGCTCGGTTCCAGGATGCTCCGGAACTCGACGCTGCCGCTGGCGGCGGACGGCAGCAGCGGAGTGAAGAGGAAGTAGTTGCGCGGGCTGAGGAGGGTGGTTGTCCAGTCGCGCGGGCGGATCCGGGAGAGGAGCGAGAAGCCGCCGAACCCGCTTCCCAGTACGAGCAACTTGGGACGATCCGCCATTCAGGAAGAATACTCGAAGCGGAGCTTGGGGTCCGTGCGCGCGCGCCTCAGGAAGGAACGGATCTCGTCGAGGAGGCCGGAGCTCAGCTTCTCCATCCGGACCGCCTGCTGGAATACGATCAGAGCGGCGATGGCCTCGTGGTGGATGTCGCGGGACCGGAAGATCGGCAGCATCTCTTCGGCCAGGTGCCGCATCTCCTCTGTCCGGTTTTGGGCGGCGTAGAGTCCGGCCAGGTCGAGGCAGACCAGGGCCGCGCTGAAGCCCGCGCCCTGGCCCAGGAACCCGGCGCGGGCCCCAGTCAGCGCCTGCTCCGCCTCCCTGAGCTGCCCGAGAGTCTGCTGGATCCTGCCTTCCAGCCAGCGCAGCCTCAGGTTGAGCAGCTCGCCGCCGTGCTCCAGGAACTCGGGCCGGGACGCCTTGAGGAGGAACCAGGCTTCCTGATCCCTGCCGCTCTCCTGAAGGTAGAGCATGAGGTTGTGCCGGGCCGAGAGCTCCAGGCGGCGCTCGCGCGTCGGGTCGAGCAACCCGAGGCCCTTACGCAGCCACCGGACCGCCGACTCGAGCTCCCCTGCCGCGCCGTGCGTGCTCCCCTTGTGGACGAAAGCCCTGCCGACCAGGTGGAAGTCCCGGTACTGGCGGTAGACCGCGATCACCTCGTCGAGCAGGCCATGCGCCTCGTCGATCCGGCACTGGTCGCGGCGCACGAGCGCCTTGATCTCGAACAGGCGCGCTTCCTCGAACACGTCGCCGGTCCCGATCACGAGCAATGTCTCGGCCACGGCGAGCGCGCCATCCGCGGCGCGCAGATCGCCCTGATTGCGGAGCACCTCGCCCAGGCACGCCAAGGCTCGGGCCTTGAGGTCGTTGACGAGCCCAATACCGTAGCGGCAGGCATCGAGCTCCTGCGAAATGGCGACAGCGAGCTCCGACAGCTCCTCTGCCCGCGGCATCTCCGCATACACCAGGTCATGGCTGCTTTCGATCAGGTGCTGGCAGAGAGGGCAGGACTGAAGCTCTCGGTCTGTTCGGACCCGAGCCATCCGTTCGGCGGGGCTGAGGCCTTCGAGATGTTGGAGCAGTTCTGGCACACCGGCGTGCTCGAGCAGAAGGGTTCGAGCACGATCACTCAGGCGGATCTCTCCAACCTCTTCGTACTGGACCGGTTCGGCTGGTGCAGGACCGCCCTGCAGTCTGGGGGCACCAGCCGCCGGCCTCTCGGTCCACGCAAGGAGGCGTCGGACCGTCTTTCGCCGCTCGGTAGGGCCAATTTCGCCCTGCAGGAGCGTGACGAGGTCATCAGGATCGAAGGCGCTCAACAACATGACAGGACTCCTCAGTCGAACGTGTATGTTCGAAGGGGCCTACGCCTTCACCCGAAAGGAACCAAAGAACGGCACTCCCATGCCGTCATCACAAGAGATCTCTACAATCAGTGCCACCACTCCAAGAAAGCGTGACTCTTCGGAGAGAAGCGTTTCAGGAAGTCGGTGTGAACTGCAAGTCGGGCTGGTTCCTCGCCTTGCGAAAGAAGCTCCCGACCTCGCGGACCAGGACGAGCTCCGCGTTCTCCGTGCTGGCTGCCTTCTGCAGGACGGAGAGGGCGGCCATGGCCTCCCGGTGGATATTGCGCGAGCGGAAGACCTCGAGCATTTCGTCGACCAGCCGGCGCACGTCGGCGGTCCGGCCCTGGGTGGCATAGACTTCGGCAAGATCGAGCGATG
>DATFQK010000283.1:0-2982 GCA_035264345.1 Gemmatimonadales bacterium
CCGGCCCAGGTGAGGTATTGCGGAGCTAAGAGCCGCCTGCGCTCGGCCCAGGGCCAGGCGGTGCCGTTCGCGGGTCAGCCCCGGCTCCAGATCGGCCAGAGCAATTCGCTCGGAAAACATCCGCTCAGCAGCGAAGCGGCGGAGCGATTCCAGGCCTTTGCCACTCAGAACCGAAACCGGGAGGCCTTCGCCCGGCTCGGTGGTCAGGTCGGCCTTGGTCCGGACCAGCAGCACCGGCCGATCGTGCGCGATGGCGGCTTCGTCGTCGCCCATCGGCCGCCCTGCTTCCACGCACAGCAGCACGAGGTCCGCCGACGACACGTAGCGCTGGCTGACTTCCACTCCCAGCCGGTCGAGCCGGTTCGACGCGTCCCAGAGTCCCGCCGTGTCGGCCAGCCGCACCGGCCACCCGAGAAAGTCGGTATAGGCCTCCACGGCGTCGCGGGTAGTTCCCGGCAACTCGGTAACCAGTGCCCGGTCAGAGCCCAGCAGAGCATTGAAGAGTGAAGACTTTCCTGCGTTGGGCCGGCCGGCGAACACCAGCAATGCGCCTTCCCGGAGACGCTCCGCCGAGGGTGCGGTCGCGAGCAGATGCCGAATCCGGGTCGAGACACCCTCGATCTCCGCGGCAATCCGCGCCGGAGGAACGGCTCCTTCGTCTTCCTCCGGGAAGTCGATGTCGTAGCTCAGCAGTGCCTCGACCTGGATCAGTGCTTCCCGCAGCGCGCCAAGTCGGCGCGAGAGGCCACCCTCGAGCTGGCGCAGCGCGCTGGTGGCCTGAGCCGGCGCGGTCGCATCAATGAGGTCGCCCACCGCTTCGGCTTGAACCAGGTCGAGCTTCCCGTTGAGGACCGCGCGGCGGGTGAACTCGCCTGGCGCGGCTGGTCGGGCGCCTGCCGCCTGCAAAGCCGCCAGGAGCCGGCCAGGCACCTGTAATCCACCGTGGCAGGAGAGCTCCACCAAATCCTCTCCGGTATAACTATGAGGACCCGGAAAGGCCACGTAGATGCCGCGATCGATGAGCTCGCCATCGGGCGAATAGAATGCGGCCAGGTTGGCCCGTCGGGGAGGGTCTGTGGTGAAGCCCCGGACGACCCGAGCGGCCACTGAGAAGGCCCCTGTCCCGCTGAGGCGGATGAGAGCGAGGGCGGAGCGGCCGGGGGGAGTGGCGAGGGCGGCGATGGGATCCGAGAGCATGGCAGCAGCTCCCGGTCAGGCCTTGCGTTTGGCTCGCTTGGGACTGGGCTCCGGGGTTCGAGTCTTCACCTCGACGATGCTTCTGGCCGTACGCTTCTGTCGTTCCCTCGCCAGCATCCATTGCTGTGGGATGCTCGCGATGTTGCTGACCGCGTAGTAGAGGTTCAACCCCGAGGCGAAGTTAAGAAAGAGGAACGTCATCATTGCCGGCATGACGTAAAGCATCATCTTCATCTGCGGATTCGGCTCCATCCCGATCTGGCCAACCTTGCTCAGGCCGAACATCGAAAGCCCCATCAGGACGGGGATGATATAGAGCGGATCGGGTCGGGAGAGGTCCGGTAGCCAGAGGAAGGATGCCCCCCGGAGCTCGATCGTGTTCTGAAACACGAAGAAGAGGGCAAACAGCACCGGCATCGGCAGCAGCATCGGCCAGCACCCCCCCAGAGGATTCACGCCGTACTCCTTGTACAGCTTGAACATCTCCTGCTGAACCTTCTGGGGGTCGTTCTTGTACTTCTCCTGGATCTCCTTCATCAGGGGCTGAACCGCCTGGAGCTGCATGTTCGCCCGCATTGCCTTCTGGTTCAGCGGCCAGAGCAGCAGACGCACCAGAATGCCGAAGCAGATCAGCACCAGGCCATACGCCAGGTACAGGTGCTCGTGCATCCATACCAGAAGCCAGCGCACCCCGGCAGCGAGCGGCCGGATCACAGTACGGAATCCCGGCCAGCCGTACGGATTTACGTCGTCAAACCCGTGGCCCAGCCGGCCCAGCCGATCGTACTCCATGGGTCCGGCATACACGCTGTAGCTGAAGTTCCCGCTGGGCGGAAGCGGAAGGCTGAGCTGCACAGAGGCTCGGGTAGGGCGCTTGCCAGTGGCCGGAGCCGCCGCCGCCGTGACCCCGCTGATGCTGCCGCCGGTGCTGTCGTAAGCCAGGACGCCAGTCACGAAGTACTTCGACTTCACCGCCGCCCATTCCAGTGGGCCACTGACGGTCTTTGGCTCTCCCAGCTTGAGCCCGCCAAAATCCAGCCGCTCGGTGTCATTGTGCTTGGTGACCAGCGCCAGCGCCCGATGATTCTCGTTGGAATCGGCCTCGGTGTTCGAGAGCGTGGGGCCCATGCCGATCCGCAGCAGCCCTCCATTGGGACTGATACCGGTGGCATGCCCGCTGACATCGATCCGGTAATCGTCTGGGTGGAACAGATAGGTCAGCTCCAGATCGATGCCGTTGCGAGAGGATTTGAGCTGCAGCGGAGTCGGGCCCCTGACCGTGAGGCTCTCGGCTGAGGCGGTGAAGACCCAATCGTCCAGGGCGACGGTATCGCGCCCCACGATCAGCGTCAGGCCGAGTAAGCGGCTGTCCTCAGGCAGGATTTGAGCAGGGGCCCCGCTGTCGCTGGGCGCCATGGAGCGATAGCGAGGCAGGGTGGCCTGAACCAGGCGAGCACCTCGAGTGCTCACGCCGTAGCGGTAGAGCGGAGAGGTGACGTGGATGATGTCGGTAAGCGGGGCGGCAGGGCCGCTGGGCGGCGGGGCAGCGCGAGCCGTCGCCGCGCTGTCCTGCCGTGGCAGAGTCACCTGCTCTTGAGCGGGCTGCAAGCCCTTCGCACTGTCGGCGGCCAGCGTGGTGTCTGCCCCGCTGCCTCGCTGCCCCGCTTCCCCGCTTCGCGCCGGCTTCTTCAGGAAGAGCGCCGGAGTTACTGCGATGGCCATCATCAGCAGTATCGCCCAGATGGTACGGCGGTCCATGGATCAGGTCACCGGATCAGGGAACGG
>DATFQK010000284.1:0-2422 GCA_035264345.1 Gemmatimonadales bacterium
CTCGCGGTTCCCCACCAGCTCGAGGATCTCCGACAAGAGCGGGAGCTGCTCCCCGTTGGGGATTTTGAGCTGCCGAGCTTCGCTGAGAGAGAGGCCGCCGAGCGGGCCGACGCCGGGAATTTCCTGGTCGTGGTGTACCACGATGCCGCCGTCCCGGGTGGCATGCACATCCAGCTCAATGCCGTCGGCGTCGAGCATCACTGCCCGCCGGAAGGCGGCGCGGGAGTTTTCGTATTCGTAACCAGAAGCGCCGCGATGGGCGATCACGCTCGGGCGTCGCATGGTTGAAAATACAGTCGCCAGTCGTCAGTCGTCAGTCTCCAGACATCCTCCGGCGGCTGTCGACTGGGGAACTGAAGGCTGACAACTGTCGACTGCGGACTGGGGACTCCTTACATTTCTTCCCATCTCACCCAACGAGTACCGCGATGCGCCGTTTCGTCCTGCTGACGCTCGCTCTCATGCAGCCCGACCCCGCGTGGGCCGATGGGCTGCTCCGGATCCTGACCCATCCGCTGGTCTCTCCGGTGCTGCTCTCGGTCGGCATTCTCGGCCTGATCTTCGAGATCAAGACCGGCGCGTTCGGCCTCGGTGGACTGCTCGGCCTGGTCTCGCTCGGCTTGTTCTTCGCCTCCAGCTTCCTGCTCGGCCTTGCCGGATGGCAGGAGGTGCTGCTGCTGGGGTTCGGGCTGATCGCGCTCGCGGTCGAGGCGTTCATCATTCCCGGATTCGGAATCGCCGGGATCGTCGGCGTTCTGGCGGTGACCGCATCGGTGCTGCTCGCGCTGGTCGGGAGCCACCCGACCAGCGGCGACGTCGCCCAGGCGCTGGCCGTACTGGGCGCGAGCCTCTTCATCACCGCGGCGGTGGTCTACGCCTGGCTGCGCCATCTGCCGAACAGCGGACGGTTCAGCGGACTGCTGCTGAAGGGCGCGGGGCACCGGGACGCGGGCTTCATCACCGCGCCGGCCCGGCCGGAGCTGGTCGGTAAGGACGGCACCGCCGTCACCGACCTCCGTCCTTCGGGGACCGCCCGGATTGGGGAGGAGCGGATCGACGTGGTCACCGAAGGCGAATACGTCGCCCAGGGCAGCCGGGTGCAGGTGGTGCGGAGTGATGGGTATCGGCATGTGGTGAGGAGAGTCGATAGTCGCCAGTCCCCAGTCGCCAGTGACAGCCTGGGCCTGGGGAACTGAGGACTGACTTCCGGCGGCTGAGGACTGGCGACTGACGACTGACGACTGACGACTTCTTCTAAGGATCCCCATGGACGACTCCCTAAGCCTCGGCCTGGTGTTCGCGCTGTTCTTCATCGCCTTCATCTTTCTGGTCATCTTCATCCGGTTCATCCCCATCGGGCTCTGGATCCGGGCGGCGGCCTCGGGTGTACGGGTCTCGTTCCTCACCCTCTTCGGCATGCGTTTCCGCAAGGTGAGCCCGGCCGCCATCGTGGATCCGCTGATCACGGCGCGAAAGGCCGGCCTCGATCTCACCATAGACCAGCTCGAAATTCACTTCTTGTCCGGCGGCAACGTGCAACGGGTGGTGAACGCGCTCATCTCGGCGGACAAGGCGCAGATCCCGCTCACCTTTCAGCAGGCCACCGCGATCGACCTTGCCGGCCGCGACGTGTTCGAGGCGGTACAGGTGAGCGTCAATCCCAAGGTGATCACCACGCCCAAGGTTGCCGCGATGGCCAAGGATGGAATCCAGCTCCTCGCGCTGGCGCGGGTGACGGTTCGGGCGAATGTGAACCGGCTGGTAGGCGGCGCTGGTGAGGAAACGATTCTGGCCCGGGTGGGCGAGGGTATCGTCAGCACGATCGGCTCGGCCACGTCGCACAAGGCGGTGCTGGAGAATCCCGACCTCATCTCCAAGACGGTGCTGGCCAAGGGGCTCGATGCCGGCACCGCGTTCGAGATCCTGTCGATCGACATCGCCGACGTGGATGTAGGCAAGAACATCGGCGCCGAGCTGCAGACCGATCAGGCCGAGGCTGACAAACGGATCGCGCAAGCGAAAGCGGAGGAGCGGCGAGCGCTGGCCGTGGCCATGGAGCAGGAGTTCAAGGCCGAGGCGCAAAACCAGCGCTCGAAAGTGATCGCCGCGGAAGCGCAGATTCCGCTGGCCATGGCCGAGGCGTTCCGGAGCGGCAATCTCGGTGTCATGGACTACCAGCGATACCGGAACATCCAGGCAGACACCACCATGCGGCAGGCCATCGCGGGCCAGAGCGACGCCGGAGCGGCGGGAGCCTTGGGAAGCGGATGACCGGCGAGATCAATGGCTTCCTGGTCATTGGCGCACTCTGGTTCGTCCTGACCCTGATCACCAGAGGTATGGGGAAGACCTCTCGTCCCCGGCAGCCCGGATCCTCGAGCTATCCCCATCCGAAGCCCCTGCCGTCCCGGCCAGACCCCAC
>DATFQK010000285.1:0-3101 GCA_035264345.1 Gemmatimonadales bacterium
GTAACGGCTGCAACCTGCGCCCGGGAGATCTATTCGCCAGCGGCACTATCTCCGGACCCACGAAGGAATCACGGGGCTGTCTGCTGGAGCTGACGTGGCGTGGCGCAGAGCCGCTGGCACTGCCAAATGGAGAAACCCGCAAGTTCCTCGAGGATGGAGACGAGGTGATCTTGCGGGCCTTCTGCGAACGGGCCGGCGCGGTACGGATCGGCCTGGGTGAGTGCCGGGGCATAGTGACACCGGCCTAGTCTCTCAGCGCTACGGACTATCGTCTGAATCAACCCTTCTCAACGATACGCTGCAGCACCTGCTGGGCGTACTCCTTGTCCCACTCTGCCAGGTTCTTCCGGGCAGTAACTTCGACCCTCGTGGTCTTGTCGCTCTTTTGCTCCATCTGGATGGTGACGTCCAGATCGCCCTTCTTGCCCTTGAGCTCGCGGTTCTCGCCCCCATTTTCGGTGCTCGAAGCATCCGGCACGATGCCCTCTTCGTTCATGACGGTACGTGCCCGGCTGGCAACCTGATCGATAGGCCCGTCAATGAGTGACTCCGCTCCCCGGGAAGTCAGGTAGATCCCGGCCCCGGCTCCTGCGGCGGCCGCCGCCAGACAACCGGTCGCCGGCAGAGCTACTACGAGCGCCGCCAGCCAGCGCATCGGTACTATCGACTTGATCGCCATGATGTTGCCTCCGTCAACCGTGGGATAGCCATATGAGCAAGGCGCTCTTAGACTACGGCCCGCCGACATCCTCGTCCACAACCTGCGTCACCAGGCATCAGTAATCCGGGTCAACCCCAATCTTCCGCGGGCCTGAGGCCGCGGCCATACTTCAGCATAGGGAAATGACGAGGGTACGGTGACTCAATTCCTGAAGACGACCCAGATCGCGATTGGCGGCGCGAGGACCCTTCCCCGCCGCTACTACGTTGCGCCCGAGGTGCTTGCGGCGGAGTTCGAGCAGATTTTCATGCGACGCTGGCTTTGCGTAGGCCGCGAGGACCAGATTCGGGAGCCAGGCCAATATTTCCTGCAGCAGATCGGGCCGGAAAGCATCATCGTGCTGCGCGACAGAGGCGGCATTGTCCGCGCGTACTACAACGTCTGTCGCCATCGAGGAACCAGGCTCTGCGAAGCGCACGCGGGGCGGTTCTCCGAAACGATTCAGTGTCCCTATCACGCCTGGACCTACTCGCTCGACGGACGTCTCATCGGCGCGCCATCATCGGCGGACATCGAGGGCTTCAGCAAGTCCGACTACCCGCTCCATTCGGTCTGGATCGAAAGCTGGGAAGGCTTTCTCTTCATCAATCTGGCGGAAGAGCCGGAAGCGTTCAGTGAGGCCTACCAGCCGCTGATCGGGCGCTTCAGCCGGTTCAACCTGCCCAAGCTCGCCGTGGCCCGGACCATCGAGTACGAAGTCCGAGCGAATTGGAAGCTGCTGTTCCAGAACTACTCCGAGTGTTACCACTGCGGGCCGGTACATCCGCCGCTGGCCAAGCTGACGCCGCCCACCAGCGGGGAGAACGACCTCATCGAAGGCCCCTTTACCGGCGGGTTCATGGTGATCAATGAGGACCACCAGAGTTTGACCATGAGTGGCCGCTCCTGTGGGCTCATGGTGGGAGATCTGCCTGAGGAAGACCTCAACCGGGTGTACTACTACGCCATTTTCCCCAATATGTTGCTGAGCTTGCATCCCGACTACGTCATGTTTCACACCCTGTGGCCTGAGGCTCCCGATCGTACCCGGATCTACTGCTCCTGGCTGTTCCACCCGGCCACCCTGGGTGACCCGACCTTCAACCCGGACGACGGCGTGGAGTTCTGGGACATGACCAACCGGCAGGACTGGCATATCTGCGAGCAGAGCCAGCTCGGCGTGCAGTCCCGGGCCTACCGTCCGGGGCCGTACTCGAAGCGGGAAAGCCTGTCGGTGCAGTTCGACCGTGAGGTACTGAAGTCGCTGGGATCGGCGCGAGCCCAGCTCGAGCAGGACTGAGCTCGGTCGTAGCGCCGCCGGCCGAGAGCATAGACCAGGCCCTCAACCCGGTCCGTTGGGCCTCCTCAGCGGGCGAGCACGCATGTCTCGCATGATCTCCCGGGCGGCGTTGTATCCGCACGCACCCATGACTCCGCCGCCGGGGTGGGTGGCAGCGCCACAGAGGTAAAGCCCGCGAATCGGCGTCCGGTAGTCGGCATATCCCGGCACCGGTCTCATGAAGGAGAGACTGCTCAACGACATGGTGCCTTGCATGATGTTGCCGCCGGTGAGCCCGAAGCGCCGCTCGAGATCCACCGGCGTGAGCACCTGCCGGCCCAGCACCGAGCGCCGGAAGTTGGGCGCGTATTCGTTCATCAGATCGAAGCACCGCTCGGCGTACTTCTCCTTTTCATCCTGAAGCGAGAGCCCGGGAGCGAGCTTGTAGGGAAAGTACTGGGTGAACATCGACATCACGTGCTTGCCTGGGGGGGCCAGCGTATCATCGAGCACCGAGGGTATGGTGGCCTCGATAATGGGATGCTCCGAGGGGCAGCCGTACTTGGCGTTGTCGTAGGCCCGCTCGATGTACTGCATGGTAGGCGAGATGTGAATGGTCCCCCGGTGCTGCGGCCCCGGCTCGGTACCCGGGACCGCCTTGAAATCCGGAAGCTCGCTCAGAGATATGTTGATCTTGAGACTGGCGCTGCTGTAATCGATGTTGCGGACGTCTTGGACGAAGTCGTCCGGCAGTTCTTTCGGATCGAGAAGCTTGAGGAAGGTGACGTGAGCGTCGGCACCGGAGGCCACCCGCCGGGCCCGAAACTCGGTTCCATCCTTGAGGACCACCCCGACCGCCTCGCCCCGGTTCACCAGAATGCGGCTGACTTCGGCGTTGGTTCTGATTTGCGCGCCCCGCTCCCGGGCAACCGAGGCGATGGCGTCGCTGATGCCGCCCATGCCGCCCCGCACGTAGCCCCAGACCCCCCTGATGCCGTCGCATTCTCCCATAACATGGTGGAACAGTACGTACGCGGTTCCGGGCATCGAGGGCGAAGCCATTGCTCCTATGATTGCGTCGGTTGCCAGCGTGACCTTCAACTGTTCGGACTCGAACCACCG
>DATFQK010000286.1:0-2264 GCA_035264345.1 Gemmatimonadales bacterium
GCCGGGCCCGGGAGAGGTCCGGCTTCGGCTCGAGGGCTCGGGGGTGTGCGGGTCCAATCTCCCCGCCTGGGAGGGCCGTCCCTGGTTCCAGTACCCAACCGAGCCAGGAAGCCCGGGGCACGAGGGGTGGGGGATGGTGGACGAGGTGGGGCCCGACGTCACCACGGTCTCTCCAGGTGATCGGGTAGCGGCTCTCTCCTACCGCGCCTACGCCGAGTACGACATTGCCTCCGCCGATGCGGTGGTTCCGCTGCCGGAAAAGTTGGCCGGCAGGCACTTTCCCGGAGAGCCACTCGGCTGTGTCATGAACATTTTCCGGCGGGCGGACATCCAATCCGGCCATACCGTAGTCATCATCGGCATCGGGTTTCTAGGAGCATTGCTTACTCGCCTCGCGAGTCGAGCCGGTGCTCGGGTCATTGCGATTTCCCGACGCCCCTTCGCCCTGGACCTGGCGCGCGAGCTGGGAGCCGACGTCGCAATACCGCTGGACGATCACCAGAAAATCGTCGACCACGTCACGCGGTTGACGGAGGGTCAAGGGGCCGAGCGCGTGTTGGAGGTAGTGGGGGCCCAGTGGCCCTTGGACCTCGCGGGTGATCTGACCCGGATCCGCGGACGTCTGATTATCGCCGGATACCATCAGGACGGACTCCGTCAGGTCAACATGCAGCTCTGGAACTGGCGCGGGATCGACGTGATCAACGCGCACGAGCGGGACCCCGCAGTGTACATCCAGGGCATTCGGGAGGCGGTTCAGGCGGTCTCCAGTGGAGTGTTGAACCCGTCCAGACTGTACACCCACACCTTTTCCCTGGACCAGTTGGATCAGGCCTTTCGCACCATGGAGGAGCGCCCGGACGGGTTTCTCAAGGCGCTGGTTCTCACATGAGACCCCGGGTTGGGTTTCTCGGGGTCGGCTGGATTGGGCGCAACCGGCTCGAGGCTTTGGCTCGGAGCAACGTGGCCGAGATCGTTGCCGTTGCAGACCCCTCTCCCGAAAATGCCAGAGCGGCATCGACTGTTGGCCGGTGCAGCACTATGGGATCCCTGGAGGAGCTGCTGGCGCTGGGCCTGGACGGGCTGGCGATCGCCACTCCAAGCGCGCTCCACGCGGAGCAGGCCTGCACCGCCCTGGACCGAGGAGCAGCCGTCTTTTGTCAGAAACCACTGGGGCGAACGGCAGTCGAGACCTCCGAGGTGGTGGACACAGCTCGCCGGAGAAACCGGCTCCTCGGGGTAGACCTCTCCTACCGCTTCGTTGAAGGGGCCCGCCGGATACGACACCTGGTGCAGGCCGGTGAGCTCGGCTCGATCTACGCTGCTGACCTGACCTTCCATAACGCGTACGGGCCGGACAAGTCCTGGTTCTACGACCCGGCGCTCTCTGGGGGCGGCTGTGTCATAGATCTGGGAATTCACCTCGTGGATTTGGCTCTGTGGGTGCTCGAAGACATGTCCGTCACCGGCGTCTCCAGTCACCTCTTTGCCAGCGGGAAGCCGCTCACCGGCAGCGCGTCGCAGGTTGAAGATTTTGCGTTGGCCGAACTGGAGCTGAGCTCGGGCGCAGTTGTCAGATTAGCCTGCTCCTGGAACCTTCCCGCCGGCTGTGACGCGGTCATAGAAGCGGCGTTCTTCGGCGAGGCCGGTGGCGCCATGCTGAGCAACGTCAACGGATCATTTTATGACTTTACCGCCGACCGATTCCGGGGAACCGCCCGGGAGCGCCTCTCTTCACCCCCGGACGATTGGGGTGGTCGCGCGATTGTGGACTGGGCCACTCGATTAAGCACAGGAGCGGGCTACGATCCCTCGGCCGAACAGCTGGTGGAAGTAGCAGCCGTGCTCGATGCGATCTACGGCCGTGGGACTCAGTCCGGCCTGACTCTGACCGCTCAGGCGGCAGCAGGACTGGCCCAGGCAGGCGTGCCATGATCCTGCGTCCGAGAGGCCCCCGGCGCATTCTGATGACGGCAGACACCGTCGGCGGCGTCTGGACTTATGCCATTGAGCTGGCCCGGGCGCTGGGAGTCGAAGGCGTGGAAGTCGCCCTCGCGACGATGGGTTCCCCGCCCTCGAGAGAGCAGCGAAGCCAGGCAGCGGCGCTCAGAACATTGCAGCTATACGAGAGCACGTTCCGGCTTCCCTGGATGGAGCAACCCTGGGAGGATGTTCAGCTGGCCGGTGAATGGCTGCTCGAGCT
The DNA here is from genome assembly GCA_035264345.1 of Gemmatimonadales bacterium. Lineage (GTDB taxonomy): Bacteria > Gemmatimonadota > Gemmatimonadetes > Gemmatimonadales > GWC2-71-9 > CAVVWJ01. The sequence continues at coordinate 2,204 of DATFQK010000286.1, forward strand.
GGCTACCAACTTCGATCCGGACATCGTGCACCTGAACGAGCCGGTATATGGCTCCCTGAAC
>DATFQK010000287.1:0-7310 GCA_035264345.1 Gemmatimonadales bacterium
ACCTAACCCTCCGGCCAGCGCCGTGAGGAGGCCTGCCTGTCGGGCTTGGGCGACCAGGTTCTGGAGCCGCTCAGCCTGGATCAAGTCGAACAGCTGGCCCCGTTCTTTCGAGAACGTATCGATCAGCACTCCAGCCGCACCGGCTGCAGCGGCGGCATCCCAGACAATCTCAGGATCGGCCGAACCCGCCTGCCTGTTGTCGGCGTACGCGACGGCGATGATGCGCGCAGCACCATTTGTTGCCTCCCGCGCCACGGCACAGGCCACCTCGAGCAGAGTTCTCAGCCGCCTCCGGCTGGTGACCCCGGAGAATCCCAGCTTCAGGTAGACGCGAGCGAGGCGTGAAACGACCGGCAGGGCCGCGATGCTGGTCCGAACCCCGAGCGAATTCGCCACGTCCCCGAGGGCTGCGCTCATCTCCAGATTGAGGGGAACTCGAGCTTGAATCTGGGCGAAGACTTCCGGTGAAATGGCGCCGAGGGAGCCCCTGCTTGGCTCCTTGGCATCGATGATGTCCGCGCCTCCGGAGACGGCCGCCTCCACCTCCTTGGCCGAGCGCACGCTCGCCAGCAGTCGCATCCGGCTCCCTTGTAAGATGCTAAGGCCCCGATATGTTAGGATTTAGAAGGTATCATCGACCGGAGTTGCAGGGGAGGCGGCGGCCGTGCTGGAGCGAAAGAGCGTGCTGGTCACCGGGGCGTCTAGTGGGATCGGCCGTGCGATTGCTCTTCGCTGCGCTGAGGCCGGCGCCGACCTAGCCATCACCTATCGCAAGAATCAAGAGGGGGCAGAAGCCACCGCCCGCGAGCTTCGGGCCAGCGGGCGCCGCGTCGAGGTTTTGCGGGTGGACATCAGCCAGGAGGAAGAAATCGACCGCCTGGTGAATCATCTGCAGCGTACCTTCCCTCGCATCGATGTCTGGATCAACAACGCCGGCGCCGACATCCTCACCGGAGACGCAGGCCGGCACTCACGCCTCCAGAAGCTCGATACCGTCATGGCGGTGGACGTCAGGGGTACCGTGCTGGCGTCATGGGCCGCCGTGGGTATGATGCGAAAGCAGGGGGGCGGGAACATCATCAACATGGCCTGGGACCATGTCGGTCAAGGCATGGAAGGGGAAAATCCGGGAATTTATTCAGCGGCCAAGGGCGCCGTTGCCAGCTTCAGCCGCTCGCTGGCTCGCGACGTTGCGCCGGACATTCGGGTCAACATCCTGGCACCAGGATTCATCGAAACGGCCTTTGGTGAGGACGCCGATCCCAGATTTCGCCAGAAAGTGATCGAGATGACGCCGTTGCGTCGATGGGGCCAGCCGGACGACGTGGCGGGAGCGGCAGTTTTTCTGGCCTCAGACGCCTCGTCCTTTCTGACCGGCCAGATGATTATGGTGAACGGTGGAGTGGTGATGTAACAACAAGGAGAAACCATGCCAGCAACGAAAGAACGCACCTACAACGACAGCGAAATAAACGAACGGCTCAAGGAATTGCCGGGCTGGTATTACGAAGACGGATGGATCCGCCGGGTCTACAAGACCGACGGGTGGCCCACCACCACGATGCTGGTGAACGCGGTCGCATATCTGGCGGAGGCAGCCTACCATCACCCCGACCTCACCGTGACCTGGGGCCGTATCGTCGTCAAGCTCCAGAACCACGCCGCGGGCGGCATCACCGATAAGGATTTCGAGCTGGCTCGGAAAATCGAGGAGGTCGTCCTGTGGCGTCCGCAGGGAGGCGCTCTCGAGGGAACGCCCAACAAGTGGGTGCGATCGGGGGATCCGAGGTAAGCGGGGAGGCGGGAAAGCTTGGAAGCGGGGCCGTGACTCCGGAAACCGGAGCTGTTCCGGCCTCAGGAGCAGCCTCCCCAGCTTCCCCGCTTCCCCGCCGCGTGCTTTTCGTCACCGGCACTCTCGCCGAGCCTGCGCTCCGACGGGTGCTGGCCGAGATGGCGCCGCCGTTCGAGCCCGTGGTCGCCGTTTTGAAGATCACCGTGGCCGCACTCATGACCACTCCGTGGATCGCCCGCCACCTGGAGGTTCCCCGGGAAACCGACCTGGTCCTCATCCCTGGTCTCTGCGAGGGCGATACCGCCGTTCTGCAGGAGCGGTTCAATGTACCCGTAAAAAAGGGGCCCAAAGATCTTCGTGAGATTCCCCGTTACTTCGGGCAGGGTCAGGCGGCTCTCGAATACGGAGCTTATTCGATCGAGATCCTGGCGGAGATCAACAACGCGCCCCGGCTCACGCCGGAACAGTTGCGGGCGGCGGCGGACTACTTCCGGGCCAGCGGCGCCGATGTCATCGACGTCGGATGTACTCCGGGCCTCGCATTCTCCGGGCTGGCCACCGCGGTCCGCGACCTGCGAGCTGCCGGCATGCGGGTCAGCATCGACAGCTTTGATCCGGCAGAGATTCGAACGGCGGTAGAAGCGGGCGCCGAGCTGGTGCTGAGCGTCAACCAGTCCAACCTCGAGGTTGCCCGCGAGCTTCGGGGCACACCGGCTCAGGTCGTCGTCATCCCCGAGTTCGGAGAGGGCCTGGAGACGCTGGACCCGAGCATCGAGCGCCTGGAAGCCTGGGGTGTTCCCTACCTCATCGATCCCATCATCGAGCCGATCGGCTTCGGCTTCATGGCCTCTCTCGAACGATATGCCGAGGTTCAGCGACGCTATCCGAACGCCCGGCAGCTCATGGGCGTTGGCAACATCACCGAGCTCACCAGTGCCGATTCCACCGGGGTGAATGCCGTTCTGCTGGCCGTGTGCCAGGAAGTCGGAGTCACCGCGGTGCTCACCACCGAAGTAATCTCCTGGGCTCGAGGCACGGTACGGGAGATCGACATCGCTCGTAGGCTCATGCATTACGCCGTCACTCACCGCACCGTGCCGAAGTCGGTGGACGACCGGCTGCTGACGGTCAAGGATCCCCAGGTTCTGGAGTACGATGAGGCGGAGTTGCGCCAGCTCCATGCCGCGGTACGCGACCCCAACTTCCGCATCTTCACCGACCGGGAGACGATCACGGTGTTCAACAACGAGGTTTTCGTTCGCGGCACCGACATTCAGGCCATTTTCGCCCAGCTCGGCGTGGACGAGGCGACGCACGCCTTCTACCTGGGACGCGAGCTGCTGAAAGCAAAGTTGGCCATCACCCTGGGCAAAACCTATCGCCAGGAGGGGGCCCTGGCCTGGGGCTATCTCACCCCGCCCGATGACATCAAGTCAGAGCACGTCCGTCTGACCCAGCGCTCCCGGAGGACCCGCAATCGGGCAGCGGAAGGGTGAGCCCGGGTGAAGCTCCCCTGGTGGAACCACTGGGCAGTTCGGATGATCCCATCGCTGTGTGCGCCCGTTTCCTCGATCTTCCGTTTCTCCTCTTTCTGGACAGCGCGTCCAAGCACTCCCACTCGGGAGAAGCCCAACAGCTCGAGCGGTTCTCCTTTTTAACCGCAGACCCCGTCTCTCTGATCCGCAGCAAGGGCCGGAACACCGAGGTGCGACACGGTGACGGCCGCTGGTCGAGCACCCCGGATGACGCGTTGTCGGTGGCGCGGAGCCTGCTGCCACACCCGCCGCTCTCGCTGGTTCCCGGAATTCCGCCATTTCAGGGTGGCATTGCGGGCTACATCGGGTACGACTGGGGAGCCGTACTGGAGCGCCTGCCGGCAGCCCGCTACGACGACCTGGCTGTGCCCGACGTGATGCTGGGTCTCTATGACTGGGTGATTGCCTGGGACCATCGCCAGGGTACCGCGTGGCTGATCTCCACCGGATTGCCGGAGCAGGGCCTCGGCCGGGAACATCGGGCGCGGCAGAGGATGAGCCAGGTACGAGAGCGCGTGGTATCCAGGCTTGGCGGCGGGGCGGGTACCCGCTTGCGGGTGGATAGGCAGCGAGGCAGCGAAAAGGGAATCCGAGACTGGAATCCCGGGGTGTCGGCCGGGAGTTCCGCCTCCGCTCCAACCTATCCGGCAGTCGAGGTGGAAGGCGGCGACGTCATCGGCCTGCGCTCCACTTTTACTCGCCGGGGATACCTGGACGCAGTGGCCCGGGTCCGCGAGTACATCGTCGCCGGCGACATCTTTCAGGCCAACCTGTCGCAGCGGTTTCAGACCCGGCTTCCAGTCCCGCCGTTTCAGCTCTACCAGCAGCTGCGCCATCGCAATCCCGCCCCCTTCTCGGCCTATCTGGACTTGGGCGAGCTCCAGGTCCTGAGCGCGTCCCCCGAGCGATTTCTCCGGCTGGATCAGGAGCGTCGCGAGGTGGAGACTCGTCCCATCAAGGGGACGCGGCCTCGAGGTCTCGGCCCGATGCACGACGCGGCGTTGGGTCGAGCGCTGGCCGAGAGCGAAAAGGATCGGGCAGAGAATGTGATGATCGTGGATTTGCTGCGGAATGATCTCTCCCGGGTCTGCCGGCCAGGAACCGTCCGCGTGCCCGAGCTCTTTGCCCTGGAGCATCACCCCACCGTTCACCATCTGGTCTCCACTGTCGTGGGAGAGCTTGAGCCCGCCGCCGACGCCATCGATCTCCTGCGCGCCACCTTTCCCGGGGGGTCCATCACCGGAGCGCCCAAGGTTCGAGCCATGGAGATTATCGCCGAACTGGAGCCGACCCAGCGAGGGGTGTACTGCGGCTCGATTGGTTACGTCAGCGCTTCCGGGGCCATGGACACCAGCATCGTTATACGAACCTATCTCGCGCTTCGGGGACAGGTATACTTCCAGGCCGGGGGCGGCATCGTGGCCGACTCCGACCCCGAGCTGGAGTATGGGGAGACGCTGGATAAGGCGCGGGGTTTAATTGAAACGCTGGTTGAGTCGCGAGTCGCGAGTCCCGAGTCTCGGACGTAAGCGACAAAGGCCAAGTGTCTCATGACTCGTGACTCGTGACTCATGATCCTCCTGATCGACAACTACGACTCCTTCGTCTACAATCTCGCCCGGTATGTCCGTGAGCTGGGCGAGGTGCCGCTGGTGCGCCGGCACGACCGCGTAACCATAGACGAGATTGCGGCGCTGGCACCCTCCCACATCATCATCTCGCCCGGCCCGTGCACGCCCAATGAGGCAGGGATCTCAACCGAGGTGGTCCGGCAGCTGGGCGAGCGGATCCCGGTGCTCGGTGTCTGCCTGGGACACCAGTGCATCGGAGCGGCCTACGGTGGGGAGATCGTCCGCGCTGGACGGCCCATGCACGGCAAGCCGTCTCGCATTCATCATCAGGGCCACGGCCTGTTTGCCGGACTGCCCAGTCCCTTCACCGCCACCCGTTATCACTCCCTGGTGATTGCTCCCGCATCGGTTCCGCCGGATCTGAGAGTCACCGCCACTTCCGAGGACGGTGAGATCATGGCCGTTCAGCACGCGAGAAACCCGGTGTACGGCGTGCAGTTTCATCCGGAGTCGGTCCTCAGCGAGCAGGGGTATCGGTTGCTGGACCACTTCCTCCATGGCATTCCAACGGCTCCCCGTCCGGTTCCACTGGCAGCCGACGGAGCACTGCTCTCGCTGACGGCCGAAGCTGATCCCATCGCTTCCAATCCCCCTCCCGCCAGTCTGGTCCGGTGATCGTTGAGACGATCGTGACCAGCCTGGACAGCGGGGAAGCCATCAACTTCGCGCCGATGGGGGTAGAGTGGGGAGAAACAACGATCGTACTCAAGCCGTTTCTCGAGACCACCACCTTCCGGAACGTGCAGGCGAGCGGGTCAGCGGTGGTCAACCTGACCGATGACGCCATGCTCTTTGCCCAGGGCGCCATCTCCAGCCCCCAGTTCCCCTCCCACCCCGCTACAGTCGTACGTGGAGCGGTGCTGGATGCGGCCTGTTCCTGGCGAGAGCTCGAGGTCGTCTCGGTGGATGCCACACCACCTCGATCCCGGATTGAGGCCCGCGTGGTTCATCGCGGGGTACAGCGTGAGTTCATTGGATTCAACCGGGCTCGTCACGCAGTACTGGAAGCGGCAATTCTGGCGACCCGGACTCACCTGCTGCCACCGGAACAGATCCGTGAGGAGCTGGACCGGCTGCAAATCATCGTAGACAAGACAGCGGGGCCCCGGGAACGGGAGGCGATGGACCTGCTGACCGAGTATGTCCGATCGCGCTAGCGTCTTCATCGAAGCCCCGGCCCGATTGCACTTCGGCGTCCTCGACCTCAGGGGCAACCTTGGACGGTGCTTCGGCGGGCTCGGAGCCGCGATCCCCTCTCCGTCGCTCCTGCTGGAAGCACAGCCGGCCGGCAGGGTTTCGGCCGAGGGGCCTGATGCCGAGCGTGCCGCAGAGTTCGCTGAACGATTCCTCCGGGACCGGCGGCTCTCCGTCGGTGCCCATCTGAGAGTCCACCGGGCCATTCCGAGCCATTCGGGGTTGGGCTCGGGTACTCAGATGGGTTTGGCAGTAGCCCGCGTGCTGGCCGAGCTGCACGGTCTCAGCCTTGATCCCCTGGAGCTCGCCCGTTCCACCGGGCGGGGGAAGCGTTCAGCCATCGGCACCTGGGCCTTCAGCGACGGAGGTTTCATCGTGGAAGGGGGCCGGCGTCCCGGGACCGAGAGGATTGCCCCCCTCATCGCCCGGTTGCCCGTTCCCTCCCACTGGCGCTACGTAGTGGCGGTGCCCTCTGCCGGACGAGGGCTGAGTGGAGAGGACGAGGCACGGGCCTTCGAACAGCTCCCGCCCCCGCCGGAAGGCGACGCTGAACGAGTGGCGCACCTAGTCTTGATGCAGCTGCTTCCTTCGCTGGTAGATGACGACCTGTCGAGCTTCGGCGCCGCGCTGTCTGCCATTCAGCGGATTACCGGGGCTTGGTTTGCCGCTCAGCAAGGCGGAGTGTTTGCGCCCGGTCCCACCGAAGAGCTCATCGCTGCCATGGTTCGTTCTGGCGCGGCGGGCGTGGGGCAAAGCTCCTGGGGTCCGGCGGCGTACGGCTTGGCCGGAAGTGACATCGCGGCGGCCCGCCTGGCTCGGGAGCTGGGCTCTCTCCTGGGGCCGGCAGGGGTGATTTTTCAGGGCCGATTTGCGGCCGAAGGAGCCCGGGTCTGGAGGGGCCCCGCTGAGGCCCAGAACTGATTGACAGGTCATTTTACGGGCTGTATACTGACCCTCTCTAAGCCTCCCGTAATCGGCGACTTGGCGTTCTCGAACAAGGGCTTAGCCCAATCGGCGGCGTCATTATGGCACTGAATGCTGCCTCCCAATCGCAGCCATTTCGCGGGTACACACCTGGGTTCAGCGGCGCCTGAGGAGTGGGATGGAATTGTTTCATTGCGCTGACATGAGCTGGTCGAACCTTAATCCGCAGCGGGG
>DATFQK010000288.1:0-2733 GCA_035264345.1 Gemmatimonadales bacterium
CAGGCACGGTGTGGTACCGGATTGCCAACCCGGCACACCGCCGACTACAGGCACCCTCCCTGCCAGCGCACCTCAGGGAACGGCCCGTGCACGCCACTACCGATTGATAGGCAGTTGCCAAGCGCTGGCCGGGATTGACTCCAACACCGGGACCCACAAGCTTGATACACTGAGTTGGTGTCATTTCGCTCGCCGTAACCCCGTGACCATTACAACTGCTCTCTCGTGACTACAAGACCGTGGATGGAGCGGCTGAGGCCCTACCTCTGGGCCCTAATTGTCACGGCCGTGGCAATCCTGCTCCGTGCGGCCTTGAGCCCCATCGTCGGGGTACGACTGCCGTTCATCACCCTGTTCCCCGCGGTATTCGTCTCGGCCTACCTGGGTGGCCTCGGCCCTACGCTTCTGACAACGCTGGTCGGCATCGGGTTCGCGGTGTTCTGGTTTAGCGCGCCCACATACGCTGCCACGTTCTCCGATCCCGTCGCTCAGCTCGGAATGGGACTCTTCGGCCTCACCGGCGCTGCCATCGGCTGGTTGGGTGAGACTCGGCTCAGAGCCCTTCAGAACGCTACCCAGGCCTTGCGCTTCGTCGAACGGGAAATGGCCCGGGCGGAGCAGGAGGCGGTCCGGGCGGAGGAAGAGGCAGCTCGTGCCGAGGAGGAGTCCGCCCGGGCCGAGGAAGAAACCCTGCGCGCCGAGGAACAGACCGCCCGGGCCGAGCAGGAGGCAAAGCGCGCCGCGCAGGCATCAGAGCGGGTGGAGCGTATTCTGAGCAGCATCACCGATGCATTCACGGTGATGGATCACCAGTGGACCATCACCTATATGAATGAACGGGCGGCGGCAATGGCCGGAGGAAAGCCTTCGGACTACATAGGCCGGAACCATTGGGAGGCTTTTCCCGCCATGGTGGGCAGCCCGTTCGAGGATGCCTACCGGCGCGCCGTGGCCGGCGAGCACGCGGCCAAGGTCACGGCTTTCTACCCACCCCGCGAGATCTGGATCGAGGCCACGGCATATCCCTCGGCTGAAGGCTTGACCGTTGTGGGCCAGGACGTGACCCACCGAGTCCGGGCCAACGAGGCCATTGCTAGGCTGGCCGCGATTGTGACCTCCTCCGAAGACGCGATCATCGGCAAAAAGCTGGATGGTACCATCACCAGCTGGAACCACGCCGCCGAGCAGATCTTCGGTTATACCGAGGCGGAAATGGTAGGGAGCTCGATCTACCGGCTGATTCCGCCCGAGTTGCATGACTCGGAGACCGACATCCTGCGGCGGGTCTCCCGGGGTGAGCCGGTCGAATTTGCCGAGGTGGAACGCGTCCGTAAGGACGGACAAAGGGTTCATATCGCGCTCTCCGTCTCCCCCATTCGGGACGATTCGGGGAAGGTCGTGGGTGCCGCGTCAGTCAAACGAGACATCACCGAGCAAAAGCGCATTCAGGCCGCGCTGGAAGCCGAAAGCGCCCGCAGCAGAGAGTTGGCCCAGGCACTGGAGGTAGCCCAGGCGCTGGTCTGGGAGTTGGACGGGCGGATCACGTACTGGAGCAGTGGCGCCGCCAGGCTGTACGGATTCGCTGCCGCCGAGGCCATTGGCCGGGTGTCGCACGAGCTGCTGCAGACCGAGTTCCCTCTGCCGCTGGAAGAGATCCGGAGCGCTCTGCAGGCCGGGGGCCGCTGGCAGGGCGAGGTGGTCCATGTGGCCAAAGACGGACGCCGGATCCACGTAGCTGCGCAATGGATCCTTCAGCGGCGCCGGCGCGAGGAGTCAGCGACGGTTATCGAGGTAACCACCGACGTCACCGCCCAACGGCTGATCGAGGAAAGGGTACGGCAGAACGAGCGGATGGACGTGGTGGGGCAGCTCGCCGGCGGTGTGGCCCACGAAGCCAACAATCAGATGACGGTCGTCCTCGGGGCCTCGAGTTTCCTGCTCGGCCGCTCCGATCTTCCGGAAACCGCCCGACAGGATCTGGAGTACATCCGGGAAGCGGCCGAGCGAACGGCGGCCATAACCGGTCAGCTCCTCGCCTTCAGCCGGCGGCAAGTCGTGCAGACCCGGGTGTTCGAGCTGGACGACGCGATCCAGGGCCTCGAGGGCGTCCTCCGCCGTGCCCTGGGCGAACGGTCGACCCTCGTGCTGCAGCTCCGCGCAGGCAGCCGGGTCAACGCCGATCCGGGCCAGCTGAGCCAGGTGTTGCTGAATCTCGTACTCAACTCGCGCGACGCCATGCCGTTGGGTGGGCGTCTCACCATCGAGACCTTCGTCACCGAGCTGACTGAGTCCTATGCCAAGCAGCGGCCAGGCGTGGCTATCAGGCCGGGCTCTTACGCCGTGGTGGCGGTCACCGATTCCGGACACGGCATGGGACCCGAAACGCTGGGCCATCTGTTCGAGCCGTTCTACACCACCAAACCCATCGGCAAAGGCACCGGTCTCGGGCTTGCCACCGTCTATGGAATCGTGAAGCAGAGCCAGGGGCATGTCTGGGCCTACAGTGAGCTGGGCGTGGGCACCACATTCAAGGTCTACCTTCCCCTGGACGCATCATCGGTGGCCCCGACCACCCCTGCGGAACCGCCGGCGCGCGCGACTGGTGAGACGGTGCTTCTGGTGGAGGATGAGCCCGCCGTCCGGATCATGACCTCGCGGGCGCTGCAGGAATTCGGCTATGGGGTGATCGAGGCGAGCGGAGGACATCAGGCGCTCGGCGTGCTGGAACGGAAG
>DATFQK010000289.1:0-8472 GCA_035264345.1 Gemmatimonadales bacterium
ATCCTCGATCATCCCAATCAGGAACCCGGCCAGGGCTCCGGCTCCTGCCCCGCTCCTCATGGCAAACAGCATCAGTGCGATCAGCAGGAAATCGGGACTCACCCGCGCGCTGCCCAGGCGGGGCCGCAGATAGAATTGAAGAACCAGCAGCACCAGCATCACCAGCAGCAGCTGCGCCCGGGTAACCCGTGGTGGACTCATGGCGTGGAGTCTGTGCCGCTCAAGAGATTGGCCGTCGGAGTCCCACCCAACATTGGTGAGCTCTTACCTAACATGGTTGAGCTCTTCTGCAGCGAATCCCGCCGAGCTGCCCGAGCGGCTCGTGCCGCCTGGGCAACTGAGTCGGCCCGCTGCAACCGGGCGATCGAGTCCAGGCGCATGGCTTCCAGCTGCGAATCAGTCGGGAAGGCATTCGCGAGATCAGTGGTACGGGTCCCGACCAGGATCAGCACGTGTGCGGCCGAGCCTGGATTGGCGGCAGGCCTTAGCCGGTAGACCCGTTCCCAGCCGGCTTCCTCCCGCAAGGTGCCGTTGACCGTCCCGACCGGAATTCCCTTGGGGAAAACCCCGCCCAGTCCGGAGGAGAGGACCAGGGTGCCGAGAGGAACAGAATCCCGGTAGGGCACCCCACGGAGCTCGAGCGACCCCTCGGCGTTTCGGTCGTCTACCGACGGCGCTACCACGCCGAGCGCGTTTCCGCTGACCGTGAAGGCACTGACCCGAAACTCCGGATGCGCCCAGGTCATGGCGACACTGCTCCTCGGTGTGACGCTGAGAACCATCCCGACCAGTCCCTCGGGCGCGACGACGGGATTGAACGGAGCGACGCCTTGGCGTGAGCCCGCGCTCAACAACAGCGTGCGACCGTCGGTGGCATGAGGCTGATGCAGCACCTCGGCCGGCACGTAGCTGGCCGTGATCCGATGGCTGAGCTTGAGGAGCTGGCGAAGGCGTTCGTTTTCCGCCCGAAGCGAGGGAAGAAATTGCGCCATATAAGCAGCGGAATCACGCTGGGCCGTAACGGCCCGGAAGCGGACCCGGCTGGTGCGGCCTTCCTCGGCCCGGGTCTGCAGCCAGACCAGCGGGGACAGAACCGTCCGCCTCAGAGTATCGGCGATGTTGTAGCTCCACCCAGGCGGCGAGAAGAGGCACACAATGGAAAGACCGAGACAGAGGATGAACACCACGGTGTCCCGGCGGGTGTAGCGACGATCCGAAATGCTGGACATGCTCAGGAGGACAGAACGCTGCGGTACTTCTCGTAGTCGTCGAGAATCCGCCCGGTGCCGCGTACCACGCAGGTGAGAGGGTCCTCATCGACGTGGATCGGCAAGCCGGTCTCCTGCGCCAGCAGAAGATCGAGACCGCGAATGAGCGCACCGCCGCCGGTCATGACAATACCGCGATCCACGATGTCGCTGGCCAGCTCGGGTGGCGTGATCTCGAGGGCCCGGCGGACCGCATCGACGATCTGCTGGATTGGCTCCTGGACAGCTTCCCGAATTTCGGTGGAGTGAACTCGCACGGTTTTCGGAATGCCGGAGACCAGGTCCCGCCCCTTAACCTCCATTTCCCGCTCATCGCCGGTTGGCGCGGCGGAGCCGATCTTGATCTTGATTGCCTCTGCAGTGGGCTCTCCCACGAGCAGGTTGTAATTCTTCCGCATGAACTGGACGATGGCCTGATCCAGCTCATCGCCCCCGGTGCGGATGGAGGTGTCCGATACGATCCCCGACAACGCGATGACTGCGATTTCCGTGGTGCCGCCACCGATGTCAATGACCATGTTGCCGGTCGGAGTCTCCACCGGAAGCCCCACGCCGATGGCCGCAGCCATCGGCTCCGCCACCATCAGGACTTGTTTGGCTCCGGCGGTCTCGGCGGAATCCCGGACCGCGCGGCGCTCCACCTCGGTGATACCTGAGGGCACGCAGACGATCACCTTGGGTTTGACCCGGAAGACGTGCTTGTCGATGATGGTTTTGAGGAAATACCGGAGCATCTTCTCGGTGACGTCGAAGTCGGCAATGACCCCGTCCTTCAGCGGGCGGACTGCCAGGATGCCCTCCGGCGTGCGGCCCAGCATGCGCTTGGCTTCGAGGCCAATGCCCTTGATTCTGCCGGTGCTTTTCTCGATGGCGACAACGGAAGGCTCGTTGAGCACGATACCCTCGCCTTTGACGTAGACGAGGGTGTTGGCCGTGCCCAAATCCACCGCGATTTCATTCGCGGGGAGCCAGGACATCAGATTCAGGGCGGGAACTTTCATCAAGGAGCCACTAGGCACATGGCGCTGAAGGTAAAAGGACCGTTATGCCGCTGGAAGCTACCTCCCGCTACTGCCGAACCCGCCTGTGCCTCTGGCCGTTGGCGGCAACGCGTCGACCGGAACGAAGGCCACTCGCTCTACCCGCGCCACGACCATCTGGGCAATGCGCATGCCCCGAGTAATTCGAAACGGCTCGGCTCCGAGATTCACCAGGGCCACCATCAACTCGCCGCGGTAGTCGCTGTCGATGGTGGCCGGCGTGTTCGGCAGCGTGATCCCGTGGCGGAGCGCCAGACCGGACCGGGGCCTGATCTGACACTCGTAACCGTCGGGGACCGCTATGCTGAAGCCAGTTCGGAACAGCTTCCGCTCCAAGGGTCCCAGTTCGCCTTCATCCGCACTGGCCAGATCGTACCCGGCAGCCCCCGGGGTGGCCGGTGCGGGGAGCGGAAGGTCCTCGGCATGGGGCAGCCGGGTGAGGAGCACCTCCACCGGTCTACCGGCCCGAGACGACTCAGACAACGGTGTTGACGTCGGTGAGCGGCAGGCGGAAGGCCTCGGCCACACCAGGGTACACGACTTTCCCTTCGACCACGTTCAGCCCGAGCCGCAGAGACGAATCCGACTTGCACGCCGCACGCCAGCCCTGCTTGGCCAGCTTAAGTCCGTATGGCAGCGTAGCATTGGTGAGCGCAAGCGTGGAAGTTCGGGGGACGCCGCCAGGCATATTTGCCACGGCGTAGTGCAGAATGCCGTCGACGAAGTAGGTGGGGTTCTCGTGGGTGGTCGGCTTGATGGTCTCTACACAGCCCCCCTGGTCTACCGCCACGTCCACGATAACCGAACCGGGTTTCATCAGCTTCAGGTCAGGCCGCTTGACCAGGTGGGGGGCTTTGGCTCCCGGCAACAGGACGGCCCCCACCACCAAATCGGCCCGGCGGAGAGCATCCAGGATGTTGTGGCGGTTGGAGTAGACGGTGTCCACGTTGGTGGGCAGGACGTCGTCCAGGTAGCGCAACCGGTCCAGCGAGATGTCCAGAATGGTCACGTGGGCCCCCAGCCCTGCAGCCATCTTGGCGGCGTTGATACCCACCACCCCTCCGCCGATGATCAGGACCTCCCCTGGCGCGACGCCGGGGACCCCGCCCAGCAGGATCCCGCTGCCGCCGAACACCTTCTCCAGGTATTTCGCCCCTTCCTGAACCGCCATCCGACCGGCCACCTCCGACATTGGTGTCAGCAGGGGCAGCTCGCCGCTGGGGATCTGCACGGTCTCGTAGGCAACCGCGATGGCACCGGAGTCGATGACCGCCCGGGTCAGGTCTTCGGCGGCGGCGAAGTGGAAGTAGGTGTAAATTACCTGACCGCGCCTCATCCGCGGCCACTCCACTGCGATCGGCTCCTTCACCTTCATGATCATTTCGGCTTCCTGCCACACGTCATCTGCTGTGGGCAGGATGCTGGCGCCGACGGCGCGATACGCATCGTCCGGGAATCCGCTTCCGGCTCCCGCTCCCTGCTCCACGAATACGGTGTGACCGGCAGCGACGAGCGCCTCCGCCCCTGCTGGTACCAGGGCGATGCGATTCTCGTTGGTTTTGATCTCCTTGGGGACGCCGATCTTCATCGTTGAAACCTGGGTGGGGGTGCAAAAGCGTAAACTGTAAACAGTCAACGGTAAACTGGGGCATCGCCATCAAGCGGAGTCACCGTTTACGGTTGACTGTTCACGTTTTTTCTGGTCCCAGACGGACTACGGTCTGCCGCTCCGGTGCGAAGAATTCCGCAGCCACATCCATGATGGCGTCCGGGGTGACCGCATCGATTTCCCGGAGCATCTCGTCCAGCGGCCGATAATGGTCGTCATACAGCGTGAACCCGGCCAGCCGCGCCATCCGGGCACCAGGGCTCTCCAGCGAAAGCATGATCTGCCCTTTGAGCTGCTGCTTGCCGTTGGTGAGCTCGGTCGGTGGGAGACCGTCGCGGGCGAGCTTGGCGTATTCATCCCGGATGGCAGCGGTAGCCTGGTCCGCGGTGGCGGGCTGAGTACCGACATAGACCCCAAGCTGCCCGGACGCCTGGTAGAAGTGCTTGTAGGCAAAGATGGCGTAGGCCAGGCCCAGCTCCTCCCGGATCCGCTGAAAGAGCCGGCTCGACATGCCACCGCCAAACGCATTGGTCAGGATAGCGAGAGGAAAGCGGCGGGGATCCCGGAGGGGAAAGGTATCGGTGCCGAAAACGATGTGGGTCTGTGCGGTGTCGCGGTGCTCGGTGCAGTGTCCCCCGCGGACTGCGGGAACCGGCTTTACCCCGGCCCGGGACGGCTCGGGTACTTTACCCTCAAACCAGCCTTCCCGTTCCAGCACGGTTAGCAGCTGCTTGTGGTCGACGTTCCCCGCGGCCGCTATGACACAGTTGCCCCGGTAGTAGCCCTGCTGGTGCAGAGTCCGCAGGTCCTCCGCTGAGAGGACCTCCAGAGTATCCGCGGTACCCAGAATCGAGTAGCCGTACGGGTGTTGAGGCCAGAGCGCGCGGGCATGGATCTCGAACACGAGATCATCGGGTGTGTCGGCCACCCCGTTGATCTCCTCCAGCACCACATTCCGCTCGGACTCGAGGTCGCTCTGCCTCAGGAGCGGGCGGCGGACCAGATCGGTGAGAATCTCGACCGCCAGGGGCAGATCGGCGTCGAGTACATGGGCCTGGTAGCTGGTGTAGTCACGGCTGGTGAAGGCGTCGAGGCCTCCTCCCCGCACCTCGAGCTCGAGCGCCAGCTGCCGGGCGCTCCGCCGCTCGGTTCCTTTGAACACCATGTGTTCCAGGAGATGGGAGATGCCGAGGTGCCTGGGCTCCTCGTGCGCGCTGGCGGTGCGCACGTAGATACCCACTGCCGCCGAGCGTACGCCCGCCAGTTTCTCGGTGAGGACCACCAGCCCATTGGAAGCGGTGGTCTTGAACAGCCCTTCGTCGAGTTGAGCCGTTTCCACGAAGGGCTAGTCCCTGGGCAGCAGCGCCTTCCGAGAGAGCTTCATCCGCCCGCGGTCATCCACCTCGAGCAGCTTGACCTGAACGATATCGCCCTTCTTGACCACATCTTCGGTCTTTTCCGTGCGGCCATGCTGCAGCTCGCTGATGTGGAGCAGACCCTCCACCCCGGGCAGAATCTCGACAAAAGCGCCAAAGGCGGTGGTGCTCTTCACCGGGCCTTCGTAGGTGCGTCCCACCTCCGGCTCCGTGGTAATGGCGGCAACCATGGCGCGAGCTTTCTCGCCTGCCTCACCCCCAACCGCGGAGATGGTGACTACCCCGGTATCCTCGATGCTGATCTTGGCGCCGGTGGCGTCCTGAATCCCTCGGATCGTCTTGCCTTTGGGACCGATGACGTCGCCGATCTTGTCCGGCTTGATCTGCATGGTGAAGATCCGGGGCGCGTACTTCGACAGCTCGGTGCGGGGTCCCGGAAGTGCGCGGGCCATCTCCTTGAGGATGTGGAGCCGCCCCCTGCGGGCCTTCTCCAGGGCCTCCTCCATGATCTTGAGGTCGAGTCCCTCGATCTTGATGTCCATCTGAATGGAGGTAATTCCCCGCTCGGTTCCAGCCACCTTGAAGTCCATGTCGCCCAGATGGTCTTCCGATCCCAGGATGTCGGTGAGGATGGCAACCTTGTTGCCTTCCTTGATCAGACCCATGGCCACACCTGCGCACGGCGACTTCATGGGTACCCCGGCATCCATCAGCGCCAGCGACCCGCCGCACACGGTGGCCATTGAGGAGGAGCCGTTCGACTCCAGGATCTCGGAGACCACGCGCAAGGTGTAGGGGAAGTCCTCGTAATGGGGTAGCAGCGGCTGCAGCGCACGCTCGGCCAGCGCCCCGTGGCCGATTTCCCGGCGGCTGGTTCCCCGCATCATCTTCACTTCACCGGTGGAGTAGGGCGGGAAATTGTAATGCAGCATGAACGACTTGGTGGTCTCGCCGGGGACGTCGATGCTGTCGATTCGCTGCTCGTCGTCGCTGGTGCCGAGGGTCACCGACACGAGGGCCTGGGTCTGCCCTCGGGTGAAGATCGCCGATCCGTGGGTTCGCGGCAGCATGCCGGTCTCGATGCTGATCGGCCGAATGGTATCGGTATCCCGGCCGTCCACCCGTTCACCCCGCTCCAGCACCTGAGAGCGCATCACCCGGTACTCGATGTCGTCCAGCTCGGTGCCGATTTCCCGGGCCCGTTCCGCGAACTCCGGCGCCAGGCCTTCGAGCACCTGTTCCTTCACCGCTTTGATGGCGTTGGAGCGGCCCGCCTTGTCTTTGGCGTTGATGGCCTGCCCCATCTGGGATTCGGCGGCCTGACGGACTCGAGCAATCAGGGTCTGATCGACCGGCGGCTTGCTCCACTCCATCTTCTTCGTGCCGCCCGCCTTGCTGACCAGCTGTTGCTGCTGTTTGATGCCATCCCGAATTCCCCGCTGGGCCACTTTCAGGGCCTCGAGCATCTCGCCCTCAGAAATTTCCAGGGAGCCACCCTCGACCATGACGATCGATTCGGCCGACCCACTGACCACGAGGTCGATGGTGGAGAATTCCAGCTGCTGGAAGGTGGGATTCAGGATCCAGTTCCCCTCCACCCGGCCAACCCGCACGGCGCTGAGCGGACCGTTCCAGGGCACTTGAGAGAGCGTAAGAGCCGCCGACGCAGCCATCACCCCCAGGATGTCCGCATCGTTCTCCTGATCGGCCGACAGCACGGTCACGAACACCTGGACTTCGTTCTTGAACCCCTCCGGGAACAGCGGGCGGATCGAGCGATCGATCAGGCGGCTGGCCAGGATTTCCTTGTCCGAGGGGCGGCCCTCGCGCTTCAGAAAGCCGCCCGGAATCTTTCCTGCGGCGTAGGTCTTTTCCCGGTACTCCACCGTGAGGGGGAAGAACGGAAGGTTGGAGATGTTGGGAGACACGGTGATGGCGGCGAGTACCATGGTATCGCCGAAGCGAACCAGGGCCGAACCGGAGGCTTGCCGAGCCAGGCGGCCGGTCTCGATGGTGAGCTGGCGTCCCGCGAACTCGGTTTCAATGCGTTGAGCTGTCACTGCTGCACTCTCTCTCTTTGATGAGCGTCTTTGCTGCCAGTCCAGGGTCTCGGGTCTAGGGTCAAGTCTCAGGAGCAGTCACCACGATGGTAGACGCTCGACCCTGGACTCTTGACCCTGCAAACAGAGAGGGCGTCCCGAGATCGATCAGGACGCCCCCCGTCGTCACGATGTTTAATGCCGGAGTCCAAGCTGCTCGATGAGCGCTCGGTAGGTCGGCAGGTCACTTCGCTTGAGGTACGTCAGCAAGCGGCGCCGGGTCCCCACCATCTTGAGCAGGCCGCGGCGGCTGTGATGGTCCTTCAGATGGGTACGGAAGTGGTCGGTGAGGGAGTTGATCCGCTCGGTCAGGAGCGCCACCTGCACCTTGGCCGAGCCGGTATCGGTGGGGTGCGCCTGGTGCTTGGCTACTACTGCTTGCTTGTCGAAGCTCATGCTTCGGTCCTCTGAACGATGTCTCGCGTGTCGTAATCCGTTGTAGCATGGCAAAATAAGGCAGGTCGGGGTTCCGAGGCAACCCCTGAAATGGAGCTTCCCTTGCCCGGCCGTACCGGCGCCCCCACTTTGATCGCCTACATGACCAACCCTCCGGAACCTGATCCCGGCATCATCCGAGTGGGGCCTTTCGCGGGCTTCTATCAGAGATTCGAGGACCTGATCGCCTCATCCAGCCGGATGGCGCTCTACTTCATCCACTCGCGCCGCTGGCGGGAGAATCACTCGGCCGCAATCAAGACCTTTCTCGGCCGGAGCGACACGACCATGGACATCTTCCTGCCCGACCTGGAGAACCACGAGCTCATGTTCTCCCTGTCCCGGCGCTTCGAGGACGGGCCGCTCACGCCTACCCTGGTGATCGATGCTTACCGCTATTGCTACCGGCTGGCGCGCGAATACGGAAAGCCGGCAGAGATCTGGCTCTTTAGCCGCTACCCGGCGTATTCGTTCTACCAGTTCGACCAGAGTGCGGTCCTCGCGCTCTACTCGAACACGGCGTCGAAAAAAGACATTCCCGCCTTCGAGGTGAGCACGGAAGGATTGCTGGGAAGGTTCCTGGCCAGCGATATCGAGGATCTCAAACGGGAATGCCGGCAGCGCACTCCTGACCAGCTGGAGTCG
>DATFQK010000290.1:0-2338 GCA_035264345.1 Gemmatimonadales bacterium
CGGAGAAGCCTTCGCTCGCCCCGGGACAGGAGCCAATCGGTGCCTTTTCCGAGCAATGCCAGGAGCAAGATGCTCAACAGAATGATGTCTGCCCGACCACTATTCTGACCGTCGACAAGCAGAAAACCCAATCCCCGAGAGGCCGCGATGAGTTCGGCGGCCACCAGGAAAAGCCAGGCCTGGGCCAGGCCCATCCGCAATCCGGTTGCAAGCGATGGAAACGCCGCCGGCAGCAGGATCTCGCGCATGAGATTCCAGCCACGCAGCCCGTAGGCGTGCCCGACCTCGACCAGTTTGCGGTCGATCTGCCGTATGCCGGAGACGAGGTTGGTGTACACCGGGAAGAATGCACCGACAGCGATCAGGGTCAACTTCGGCGTTTCACCGATGCCAAGCCAGAGCACGAACAGCGGCACCCAGGCCAGCGATGGTACCGCTCGCGCCGCATTGAGCGTCGGGTCGAGCAGGCTCTCCACCGGTCGTGAGAACCCGACCGCGAGTCCCAGGATGATGGCAACCACGGCACCGACTCCCCAGCCGATGCTCACTCGCTCCACACTGGCCAGCACGTTCGGGACGAGAAGTCCAATATCCTGCAACTCGCGCCCGGCGGCAATGACGTCAAGCGGCGCCGGAAGCTGGCTGCGCGAATAGAACTCCCGGTTCACCGCCAATTGCCACATTGCCAGGATGAGGAGCGGGACGATGAGCGCTCGCACCGCGCCGATACCGCTGAACGGGAGTCGGACGCGCGGCGACACGAGCCGTGACCGCGGCTCGGCGCTCGCGACGCGCGCCGCTCCTCGTTCGATGGCCGGTTCCATACTCACCATCAGGCGGCTGGCTCCGCTGCGACGACGCTCGCCGCAACTTCCGGTGCGAGCAGCTCATTCAGCACCGCCTCGAGATCGGTCCCCGGCTTGACCTGATTCTCGGCCACCATGATCGGGATCACACCCTGAAGCACCTCGACCTGCGTCTCACCCGGCACCGGGTCAAGATCGAGGACGGTTCGCTCGACGAGCTCGCGCTTCGCTACCTCCGTCGAGATCTTCGCCTCTTCCGCCAGGATCTGAGCGGCGTCATCCGGGTTCTCCAGGATCCACTGCCGCGCCCGTTCGTAGCCCTCCAGCACCGTCGCGGTCAGCTCCGGGTATTGGGTCACGAACTCTTCGTTCGCGTTGAGAAAGCCATAGGTGTTGAAGTCGATATTGCGGTAGATGAGCTTCGAGCCGGCGTCGAGCTCACTCGCCGCCATGTGCGGGTCGAGTCCAGCCCAGGCATCGACCTCTCCTCGCTCCAACGCCACGCGGCCATCGGCATGCTGCAGGTTGACCACTTCGACGTCCGCTCCGGAGAGCCCGGCTTCGTTCAGCGCCTGGAGAAGGAAGAAGTACGGGTCGGTCCCTTTGGTGGCCGCCACTTTTTTGCCCTTGAGCTCAGCGACCGAGGTGATGGGAGAATCGGCCCGCACCACCAGCGCCGTCCACTCCGGCTTTGAATAGATGTAGACAGTTTTGATCGGCGAGCCATTGGCACGCGCCAGCAGCGCGGCGGCCCCTGCCGTCGAACCAAAGTCGATGGCTTCCGAGCGCAGGTACTCGTTGGCCTTGTTGCTGCCGGCGCTGAGCACCCACTCCACGCCGATGCCCTGTTCTTGCAATGACTCCTCCAGCCAGGCGAAGCGCCGGAGGGCAAGGCTGCTGGGGTTGTAGTAGGCATAGTCGAGGCGTACCGTCGCCGGCTGCTCCTGCGCGGAGACGCCGCGGGACGCGGCACCCAGCACCGGGATGGCCCCGAGCGCCGCCAGACCCTGAAACATTGTGCGTCGCGAAATGCTCATTTCCGTCGTCCTTTCTCTTAGAATCGTCTCGTGTCATTCATTTCGGGGCCGCTGCCCCGGTCCAGGCCCGGACACACGTCCCGGCGCCGACCGTCACGCCACCTCCTTCAGTCCAAACCGACCAAGAATCTCGGCGCGCAGGCGATTGGGGTCATGGCCCGTCGTGGCGTACTCAGCGATGACGGAGGCTGGCTTTCCACCGAGGAGCACGATGCGATCAGCGAGGCGCAGCGCCTCATCGACGTCATGGGTCACCAGGAGCACCGTTCGGGAGCGGTCGCGGCAGGTCTCGCGCAGGAGGTCACCCATTTGCAGCCGGGTGAACGCGTCGAGGGCGGCGAACGGCTCGTCCAACAGCAGAACCGCGGGCCTGCGGACGAACGCGCGCGCCAGACCGACGCGCTGCGCCATACCGCCGGAGAGCTGGTAGGGCCAGGCGCGCTCGCTGCCGGATAGCCCGACACGCTCCAACATCGCCGCTGGCGTCTCCGCGTC
>DATFQK010000291.1:0-3529 GCA_035264345.1 Gemmatimonadales bacterium
AACCCTCTGCCTTGGTCCCGTGACATGCATAACAATTCCCGGCGCCATGAAAGACGCTGTCGCCTCGCGCTATGACTGCGGGTGAAGGCGCAGGTGAAGCTGTTTGAGCTGAAGCGGGTGCTGCCAGGACTATAAGGACGGCGGCCAGCAATGAGGCCCCGATTCGCGCGTTCATCCGTAAACTCCCAGGGGAAGGGTTGGGATCAGATATACGTTTCCCGGGAAGCCCGTCAAGGCTGCTCACTGTCCCGGTGGCAGCGGACGGAGCTCAATTCTTCGGTTGGCTGCACGCCCACGCGGTGTGGTGTCCGCAGTACGAGGCATAGTGCTTCCGTAGCCCGTAGCAACGACCTGCTGGAAGGGAACACCCCTCGCAACCAGGTAGTTACGGACTGCCTCCGCCCGCAGGGTCGACAAGTGAAGGTCGTCGGCCGGTGACTGCGTCGCATCGGTGTGTCCGCCGATCTCTACCCGGAGGCCTGGATTAGCGATCAGGACCTTCGCTATGGAGTCGAGCTCAACGTACGCGCCTTGTTGAAGTCGAGCGCTGCCGGTCCCGAAGGTGACATTCTCCAGCACCATCGCGGCACCGGCCATACCCGCAGCAGCACGTCCGCTGGGTGCCCTGGATCGGGCTGTGGTATCACTGGGTACTGGGGCCGGCTGCCGGCTCGATTGACCTTGTACACACCCTGCCGCGTTCACGTTGGCTCCGGCCGGAGTTCGTGGGCAACGATCAAGCCCATCGAGCACACCGTCCGCGTCCTCATCGCCGGGACAGCCGAGTGCGTCAACGGTGGCGCCCTTGGGAGTGTCGGAGCAGCGGTCGAGACCATCGGCGATGGTATCTCCATCACTGTCACGGGGACAGCCGGCGGCATCCACCAGAACTCCAGCCGGTGTCTCGGGGCACTTGTCGATCCCGTCGGCGATGTTGTCGCCATCGCTGTCCTGAGCACATCCGGCTGCATCGACCAGCGCACCGAGCGCGGTGTTGGCGCAGCGATCCACGCCGTTCGCCACTCCGTCGCTGTCAGAGTCGGCAGGGCAGCCACTGGCATCTACCTGGGCGCCCGCGGGAGTGCCGGCGCAGCGATCCCGATTGTTAAGGACCCCGTCGCCATCACTGTCTGGTATCGGCTTGCTGCCCAGCATGACGCTGACCCCGAAGTTCACCCCATAATTGGAGAACCGAACTGGGACCTTGTCAGGGGTACTACCACTGTTCGGCTGAATGACACCCTCGGCACGAAGCATCACCACAGGGGACACCGCAAGCCTGTATCCCAGCCCCGCGAGGAGCATCGTGGTCGTGCCGCAGATCCCCCTTTCAAGTCCGGAGCATTCTCCGCCATACTTCGTCCCTCCGATTCCGAATTTGGCGTAGCCCCAGCTGTTGGGGGTCAGTAACAGGTTATACAACAGGGAAGCCGATGCCATTTTCACGGGAACCGAGGCGGCGTCTGAGTTCGGAGCAGTGCTCACAGACGTGGTAATTAATCCTTCCGCCTCGACCCCAAAGCCGTAAGGAAGCCATACACCGATGCGGGCTAATCCCCCGAACTCGCTGGTGAGTTCTACCGTGTCGGCGAACCCCTGATAGGCAGCGGCCGCACCGACCTCGAAGAGGTAAGTCCGCTTCTGAGCATGCGCGGTCGAGAAGGAGGCGAGCGTCGACACAACAGCGCCCAGGTGCCGGAGCGCCCGGGCTAACCCCCCGCGGGGGCGTGGATAGGTTCGCATGGATCAAATAGATACCGAGGGGAGCCAGTACATGACAAGGAGCAGCGTCACATCCGGCGCTCCCCTTGGCAGCGCTATCAGGGGTTAGTACGATTCGCGCGTCTACACCCGATCCTGATATGGAGTGCCTTCGGCCATGCGCGTGACTATACAATATTGCGTCGTTTGAAACTACCGACCGCGAGCCGCCAGTTTGGCGGCTGAGTTGAACCAAGCTTATCCCGATGCAGAGGTCCGGCTGATCGAGTCCTCAGGCGGCATCTTCGACGTCACTGTGGACGGACAACTGGTGTTCTCGAAGAAACAAGCCCGCCGACATGCAGAACCAGGCGAAGTGCTCAAGGCCATTCAGCAGCTGAAACCGAGTACGTGATAGATGCGCATTGCCATTTCCACCGGCGGGGGTGACGCTCCGGGCTTGAACGCAGTCATCCGTGCGGTCGTGCTTTCGGCGCATCACCGCGGCTGGCGCTCGTACGGGATTCAGCGTGGCTACGAAGGTCTCCTCAGCTTCAACGGTGTCGTTCCCCTGGGCCCTGCTCAGGTACGCGGCATTACCCACCTGGGCGGCACGATTCTCGGCACCACCAATCGGGGAAATCCCTTTCATTACGTGACACGTGACGCCGAGGGAAAGGAGCATGAAACCGACCGATCCAATGACATGGTCGCCGCGTTCCAGGCCAGTGGCTTTGACGCTCTGGTATCGATCGGGGGAGACGGTAGTCTCCAGATTTCTTATGAGCTGTGGAAGAAGGGCCTGCCCGTTGTGTGTGTGCCCAAGACGATCGACAACGATGTGAGCGGAACTCAACGTTCCTTCGGCTTTGACACGGCGGTCAGCACAGCAACGGAGGCAATCGATCGCCTTCACTCCACGGCTGAGAGCCACGACCGGGTCATGGTGGTAGAGCTGATGGGCCGCTATGCCGGCTGGATCGCGCTCTATAGCGGGCTCTCCGGCAGTGCTGACGTCATCCTGCTGCCTGAAATTCCTTTTGATATCGAAAAGGTGGTTGCCAAGATCCGCGCGCGCGAAGATGCCGGCCGCCGCTTCAGTATTGTGGTGGTGGCGGAAGGTGCGCGTTCCAAGGACGGTACTGTCGAGCTGCTGGAACGCCGCGGGGTTGGGACGGTCGATCGTCTGGGAGGGATTGGCAGCAAGGTGGCGCGAGCCATCGAGCATAACACCGGCAAGGAGACGCGCACCCTGGTGCTTGGCCATCTTCAGCGCGGAGGATCCCCTACGACGTATGACCGCTTACTGGCTTTGCGCTTCGGGGCTGCGGCTGTACGCGCTATTGCCGAGGGAGCTTTCGGAGTGATGGTTGGCCTCCAGGGATCAGCCATCGAGCAGGTGCCGCTGGATGACGTGGTCGGCAAGTCTAAGAACGTTCCTCTCGATTCCGACACGATTGCTACCGCGCGAGAGCTGGGAATCAGCTTGGGCGACTAAAGCTGTTCACGCCTTTGATGCCAACCTACCCCGAAACCCGCTCCAGCGAACTTACCGAGATCCTCCATGGCGAGCAGGTCGTCGATCCCTATCGCTGGCTGGAGGACAGCAGCAATTCCGAGACGATCGCGTGGACAGAGCAGCAAAACGCTCTCACCCACGCATACCTGTCCGCATTCCCGGGCAGGGAGCGCATTGGGCAAAGACTCTCCGAGCTGCTTGCGATCGGCGTGCTCAGCACTCCGACGCCGGTCAAGGGCCGCTACTTCTATCTCCGCCGAGAAGGCCAGCAGAATCATCCCGTGCTTTACTGGCGCCTTGGCCGGGGCG
>DATFQK010000292.1:0-3178 GCA_035264345.1 Gemmatimonadales bacterium
GCACCACGCTCGGGCTGGTCAAGCTGCGGGTCAAGACGGCGGTGGTGCAGCTGAATCAGGTATTCACCGACATGTTCAACCGTGACGGCACCAGTGCGCCCGGGGTGGAGTCGGAGTTTCTGGGCGAGGCGGAAGACGAAATCGACAAACTCTTCGGGTCCTGAGGAAACTCCCCATGTCGATGATCAACTACGCCTCGCGCGAGATCAACTGCAAACTGGTGTATTATGGGCCCGGACTCGGTGGCAAGACCACCAATCTGGAGCATGTCTACAACAAGGTGGCCCCCGCCTCCCGGGGAAAGATGATCTCTCTCGCCACCGAGACCGAGCGGACGCTCTTCTTTGACTTCCTGCCGGTCGACCTCGGCAACATCCGCGGATTCAAGGTCAAGTTTCACCTCTACACCGTTCCCGGTCAGGTGTATTACAACGCCTCTCGCAAGTTGATCCTGAAGGGCGTGGACGGCGTGGTATTCGTGGCCGACAGCCAGATCGAGCGGATGGATGCAAACATCGAGGCCATGCAGAACCTGTACGAGAACATGACCCAGCACGGGTACGACGTCACCCGGATCCCGTTTGCCATTCAGTACAACAAGCGTGATCTGCCCAATGCGGCGCCCATCACCGAGCTGCAGGCGGCGCTCAACCCCGGCTGGCCGGTAACCGATCCCACGAAGCAGCGGATCACGGCCGACCCCTATCACGACTCCGAGTTTCTGGTGAAGCAGGAGGACGGCCAGTGGATCGAGCGGGCGCCCTACTTCGAGGCGGTTGCGCTGACCGGCGAAGGCGTCTTCGACACCCTCAAAGCCATCAGCAAGAACGTAGTTAAAACTTTGGGGTAGGCATCATGTGGACCCTGCCCAACA
Source organism: Gemmatimonadales bacterium (assembly GCA_035264345.1). Taxonomy (GTDB): domain Bacteria; phylum Gemmatimonadota; class Gemmatimonadetes; order Gemmatimonadales; family GWC2-71-9; genus CAVVWJ01. The sequence continues at coordinate 875 of DATFQK010000292.1, forward strand.
TCATTACGCTGGTCCGGATCTGCTTCACCCCGGTGATCGCGCTGCTTCCGTTCATCGAGGGATACTGGCCCAAGCTGATCGCGTTCATCATCTTCGTCATTGCCGCGGTGAGCGACGTCTACGACGGGCATCTCGCCCGCAGCCGGAACGAAGTCACCGACCTGGGCAAGCTGCTCGATCCCATCGCGGACAAGCTGCTGCTTTTCGCCACCCTGATCCCGATCTACTTCATCTCCCGCTGGCGGCACGATCTCTACGACATTCCCATCTGGGGCAGCATCCCGCTCTGGGTGTGCCTGTTGCTGATCGGCCGCGAATTGGCCATGACCCTCTTTCGCTGGTGGGCCAGCCGGAAAGGCGTGGTAATCCCCGCCGCCGGAGCGGGGAAGTTGAAGACCATGATCCAGAATATCTTCGTCGGTGCCGTGATCCTCTGGTTTGCCTTCCGCGACGCGCGCAAGCCCATGGGTTGGGAGCACAACCAGTACGCGCAGTACTGGAATGAATTCCACGGCGGTTTCGTCGCCGTGACGCTGGCGGTTGCGGCAGCGCTCACCGTCTACTCCTTTGTGCTCTATCTCTACCGCAACCGGCGACTCTTCTCCGAGAGAGCTAGGAGCTAGGAGCTGGGAGCGAAACCTCTGGACCTGCTTCCGTGAGCCGCATCCCCGCTCTAGCTCCTAGCTCCCGACTCCTAGCTCCCAGCTCCCAGCTCGCATGAACATCGAGCTGGTTACCATCGGGACCGAGCTCCTCCTGGGGTTCACGGTCGATACCAACGGGGCCGAAATTGCCCGGAGTCTGGCGGACAATGGCGTGCAGGTGGTCCGCCGGGTTTCCGTTGCCGACCAGCCGGACGCCATTCGCGCCGCAGTGGCCGAAGCCCTGGAGCGCACCGGGGCCGTCCTGACCACAGGAGGGCTGGGTCCCACGCGCGATGACGTGAGCAAGCGGGTAGTGGCCGAGCTCTACCAGGCGCCGCTGGAGTTCGACGAAAGCGTCTGGGCCAATTTGCTGGAGCGATTCGCCCGGCTGCAGCGGCAACCGGTCCAGAGCAACCGCAGTCAGGCTGAGGTGCCCCGTGGTGCCCTGGTGCTCCGAAATCGCTGGGGGACCGCTCCGGGACTATGGCTCGAAGGCTCGCTCGGTCTCACGATCATGTTGCCCGGTGTTCCTCAGGAAATGCGAAAGCTGCTTCAGCACGAGGTTGTGCCCCGCCTCCAGCGTAGAGCCTCCGGAGCCATCATTCGTTCCCGCCTGCTCCGGACCAGTGGAATACCCGAGTCCACCCTGGCCGAACGCCTCGGAGACGTGGAGGAAAAGATCGCCCCCGTCACTCTGGCCTACCTGCCGGGTTACGAAGGAGTGGATCTCCGTCTCACCGCCTGGAACCTTCAGCCGGATGAAGCCGACCGGAAACTCGGCTCCGCGGTCGAGCTGATCCTGGGTCGGGCGGGAGATTCGGTCTATAGCGATGGTGATACGGATTTGGCTGCTCTGGTTCTGGAGCGGGCTCGCGCCGTCGGCGTCAGGCTGGCTGTGGCAGAGTCGTGCACCGGAGGCCTGCTAGGTGGTCGTCTTACGGAGATCCCCGGCAGCTCCGATGTCTTTGTCGGGGGGGTCATCGCCTATGACAACGCGGTCAAGGTTGGGGCCCTCGGTGTTGCCCAGGCGTTGCTGGATGAGCACGGCGCCGTGAGTGAGCCGGCGGCCCGCGCCATGGCGGTGGGCGCAGCCCAGCGATTTGGAGTCGATGCTACTCTGGCGGTTACCGGCATTGCGGGTCCGGGGGGAGGTACCGAGGAGAAGCCGGTGGGTACGGTCTGGATCGCGTGCAGCCTCCGGGGAGCGGTTCAGGCCAAACGCTCCATGTTCTCGGGCTCTCGCCCCGAGATTCGTGCCCGGGCGGTTCAGGCGGCCTTGCTTCTGCTCCAGCGGACATTGAAGGCGGGTCCAGCGCTTACTCCGCAGTGAAACCCACAGTGAACGGTGTTCCGGCCGTTCCGCTGCCACTCGCCCCGCTGTAGGGAGTGGCGGTGAGCGCGTGAGTCCCGAGCGCCGTGGCCATGCGCTGTAGTCCCCTCCACTATTGCCGGCCAACGCGTAGGGGGAGCTGGTCTCGGTGCGATAATTGGCCTGACCGTCCAGCCCAAAACGAACGCTTCCAACCACCGAAGGTGAGGTCTCGGCCCGCACGTTGAGATTCCGCGTTGGCAGGTCGGCAAACCTCAGGGTCATGCCATCCGCCAGCGCCATGATCGGCTGATCGGTATCTGCATTGATCAAGGTGAGAGCCGCTACCGA
>DATFQK010000293.1:0-3153 GCA_035264345.1 Gemmatimonadales bacterium
ACGTAGCCGGCGATCACGGCCTCCACTTCCTGTCCGTGCTTACCAATGAGCCACCCGAGATAGGTAAGAATCGCGCACCAGATTCCAGCCCCCAGCGCCGTAAACCCGACAAATTTGGGGAGGGACATGCGGCACACTCCAGCCGGGATCGAGATCAGGTGCCGAATCACCGGCAGGAGCCGGCCGATGAGAGTGCTGATTTCACCATGGCGACGAAAGAACGCCTCTGTCCGATCCAGCGAGCGGGCGCTGACGAGCACGTATTTGCCGTATCGTCTGAGCAGCGGCTCGCCCACATACAAAGCAAGACCGTAATTCACCAGGGCTCCGAGAATACTGCCGAGGGTCCCTGCCACGACCGCCAGAATGCCATTCATCTGTCCTTTGGCGGCCAGGTACCCGGCGGGAGGCATGACCAGCTCGCTGGGCAACGGGAGCACGGATGATTCGATGGCCATGAGCACCAGGATTCCGGGATAACCCAGCGCCAGAATGGTGTCAGCCAGCCAGTGAAAGAATCCCGAGAGCACGTGGTGGTCAGCGCTCTTCGGAGAACCCGAACTCGCCGACCAGCGGTACGAAACGCACGTCCGCGATAGTGCTGCTGCGCACCTGGTCGCCCTGTCGCTCGACCAGGGTAAGAGTCTGGGCGTCCCGATCGCCTAGCGGAATGACCATCTTGCCTCCGGACGCGAGCTGCTCCACCAGAGGAGCCGGAACTTCGGGAGATGCCGCCGACACCAGGATGGCATCATACGGAGCATACGGCCGCCACCCCAGGGTTCCATCGCCGACCAGGATGGTGACATTGCGAACTCCTGCGGCTTCCAGCGCCGCCCGCGCGCTCTGAGCCAGATGAGCAACTCGCTCGACGCTGAAGACCATGCTGGCAAGCAGGGCCAGCAACGCCGTCTGATAGCCCGATCCGGTACCGATCTCGAGCACCTTCTCCTTGCCGGTAAGCCCGATCAACTCCAGATACCTCGCCTGCACGTAGGGCTGGGAGATAGTCTGGCCGCTCCCGATCGGGAGTGCAGTGTCGTCGTAGGCCCGATGGCGCACACTTTCCGGAACGAAGAGGTGGCGCGGCACCATGCGTACGGCCCGGAGCACCGCCAAGTCCCGCACCCCTTTCCGCCGGAGCACCTCCACCAGCTGGCTGCGGTATCCGCCGTAGCTGTCACCCTCCCCTACCCCTCCAGGGACCATCCTCGGACCGTCTCCAGGAGAGAGTAGTTCGTGAGATCCATGTGCAGCGGCGTGACCGAGATGTGGCCTTGCGCCACGGCAACATGATCGGAGTTCTCGCCGCCCGTCCAGGTGATGGTTCCCCCGCCAATCCAGTAGATCTCCCGCCCCCAGGGATCCTTCATCCGGGTGAGCGACTCGGAGAAGTAACGGCTGCCCAGCTTCGTCACCTGAATGCCGCGGACTTCCTCCGCCGGAATGCGCGGGAGATTTATGTTGAGCAACATCTGCTCCGGAAAGTCGGCCACGCTGGTAATCCGGCGGACCAGCTCCAGCAGCACACCATGATAGGTGGCCATCGTTTCCGGTTGGTTCCCGGCGAATGAGATCCCGATGCCCGGAACTCCCAGCGTGACGGCCTCCATCGCTGCCGCTACCGTTCCCGAGTAGAGGACGTCTTCGCCCATGTTGGGCCCGTGGTTGACCCCGGAAAACACGAAGTCAGGTCGCTCAGGCATGAGCGCCTGGAGGGCAAGCATGACGCAGTCCGTGGGAGTGCCGTCAATCTGCCAGCCGCCGTCGGGTCTCCGCGCCGGGCGGAGTGGCCGATGCAAGGTGAGCGAGTGAGAGGTGCCGCTTTGCTCCCGGTCGGGCGCCACCACCGTGACGCTTCCCACCTGCCGGCACACGTCGGCCAGCAGCGAAAGTCCTGGAGCCAGAACGCCATCATCGTTGGTCACCAGGATGTTCATGGTCTGCAACTGCGTGAGCGGTCAACCGAGAACCGTGAACGGGGCGGCAGAGGCCGGTTCACTGTTTACGGTTCACCGTTCGTATTTTTGGGGCGTGGAGGCGACTTGCCATCCAGGATCGCCATGACGTCTTCGAGACCGGCACGTAAGTCCTGGACCGTCTCCGCTTCGAACGCCCGCTTAGCGGAGGCGCGGAGCTCGCCGGTGCGGCGATACTGGTCGATGCGCTGCCGGGCGCCATCGATCGTGAACTTCTCGGTATAGAGCAGATGCTTCACCAGCATGATCAGTTCGACTTCGCGGCCCTTGTACACCCGGTTTCCCGACCGGTTTTTGGCCGGATTGAGGAAGCGAAACTGGCTCTCCCAGTAGCGCAGGACGTGCGGCTTGAGCTCGGTGAGAGCGCAAACCTCGCCAATCGAGTAGAACTCCTGGACCGGACGCGCGACGGTTGTGGTTGTCATCTCCACTGCTCCGACTTGAGTTCCCGTGCCATGAGCTCGCCGATGCCTTCGCGAGCCGGCTTTCCGCTGAACAGAACTTCACCGACTTTCTCGATGATGGGTAGCTCTACTCCCATCCGGAGCCCCAGCGCGGCTCCGGCCCTCGAGGTGTTGGCCCCCTCGGCGACGGAGCGGTGCTGGGCCCGGTATTCCTCGAACGTTTGCCCCTGCGCCAGCGCAATGCCCAACCCCCGATTCCGGCTGAGATTCCCGGTAGCGGTCAGAATGAGGTCACCCATGCCGGCCAGGCCCGCAAAGGTGAGTGGGCTGGCTCCCAGGGCCACTCCCAGCCGGGTGATCTCGGCCAGCCCCCGAGTTATCAGCGCCGCGCGTGGGTTATGTCCCAGTCCCAGACCCTCCAGGATTCCGGCCGCAATGGCAATGACGTTTTTCAGCGCTCCCGCCAGCTCGACCCCGATGACATCGTCATGGGAGTACACCCGAAAAGTCGGAGTGGCGAAGATCTGTTGGGCGGCCTGCGCCGTTGCTTCCGTGCGGGACGCCGCGACGACCAGGGTCGGCTGCCCCTGACAAACCTCGGTCGCGAAACTGGGTCCGGACAGCGCCGCAAACCGGACCTCTGGCAGACACTCCTGAAACACGGCGGACATCAATGCGAGCGTGTCGGTCTCGATTCCCTTGGTGGCGCTCACCACCAGGGCCTCCGGCTTGATGGCATCGGTGATCCACCGGATGACGCTCCGCACGGC